>SLSB01000338.1 GCA_007130675.1 Candidatus Hydrogenedentota bacterium
CAAGCGGCCGGGCCCACACGATAGGCGAGACCGAGGGCATGGTCAAGATTGTGGGCGATGCCCGGACCGGCGAGGTCCTGGGCGTGCATATCCTGGGGGCCGAGGCGGGTGAACTTATTGCGTCGGCCGCAATGGCGATGAAACTCGAAGCGACCGCCGAGGCAATCGCCGAGACCATTCATACGCACCCGACGTTGTCGGAAACCGTCAAGGAAGCTGCCGAAGATTTCTTGGGCATGGGCATTCATACCCCGCCAAGAAAGGCAAAACAGGGCTAATCGCCCGGAGGACTCGCGTGCGACCCTGGGTTCGCAAGACACTGGAACACGTCATCTGCCTGCTGGTCGTGGCGATTGCGGCCATGGCAGCGCTGCACCCCGCGGTCTTTAACGGGCGCGTGGCAGTGCCTGCTTCCGATATTCTGTTTGCAGCACCTTGGGAAGAAGGACGTCCAGAGGGCCTCGAACCCTCGGGCCTGCCGTCTCATGCGCCCGCCAGACAGCATTATCCCTGGTATGTCTTCATGAGCGATAGCGTGGCCCGCGGCGATTCACTTTTGTGGAATCCGCTCGAGGGGTGCGGCATGCCGTTTTTTGCGCTGTGGCGTTCGCGGTGCCTCTCACCATTCAGTCTCCCGTTTTATTTCTTCGACGCTGAGACCGGGCTAAAGGTGTCGGCATTTCTTAAACTGCTGGCCGCGGGCATATGCGGCTTTCTCGCCGGGCGCCGCCTCGGGTTTGCGCCGGCCCTGGCGCTCTTCATCGGCCTTTCGTTTCAATTGAGCGCATCCCTGCTCCATTGGCTGTCCTCGCCCCTGTCCGACACGCTGCCTTGGCTCCCGCTACTGTTGATCTTCGTCGACCGTCTCGCGCTGGGCCGCATTCATTATTGGCCGTATGGCGCGCTCGTGCTTGCGCTGATGCTGCTGGGCGGAGAACCCGAGGCCGTTGCCGGCATACTTGCTGTGACCGTGTTCTTCATCGTGGCGCGCAACCTGCTGGGGCGGCGCGGCTACGTGCAGCTTTTCGCCAGCTTAAGCACCTACGCGATTGCCGCATCCATCGCCGCGGCACTCTGTGCAATCCAGATTCTGCCGTTCTACGAGCTGGTCCAGGAATCCGCCGCTTTGGGCAATCTCGAACCCGTCGTGAACCTCAGACTCCCGCACTTGGCCGCTGTGTTTCTTCCGCACCTCTTTGGAGACTCTCCGTTTGCATTTGCGGACGATGCGCTCAGCGCCCAAGCCCGGCTGGTTCTTGTGGTATACGCGGGTATTGTGCAGTTATGGCTTATTCCCCTGTGGTTTGCGCTGCGCCGCTACTCGACTCCACCACAGCGGCATCGAATCGAGGCGTTGCTTATCACCTCGGCTGCTGCGCTCGTGCTGGCCATGGTATTCCCGTTCAGACACGTGCGGCCCGAACATCTGCTTGCGGCCAATTCGCTGTTGGTAGCCATCGCGGCGGCCGCTGCTGCCGAGGAATGGGTGTCGCTCGATGCCGAAGGATGCAAACGAACCCTGAAACGGCTTATTTTCACGGTGCCTGTAACTTTGGTCGCAGCCTTGGTCATCTGTGCACTGGGCTGGCAGAGCGCCGTATCTCCGAGATTGAATCTTCTTGCCCAAGGGCTCCTGCCTGCGGTTTTTTTGTGTGTCTTGGTGCTGTTGGTGCTGACTACGTTGCTGAAACCCTCGCTCCGGGTCATGGGTTATGCCCTGTCCGCCGTGGCGGTGGTCCAGGCCCTGGCCATGGTGCATCCCGGAAGCGCGCCCCCGGCCTTCATGGCTCCCGAGGCTCTGTTTCCGCGCACCGAATTCATCGAGACTTTACAAGAGGGCGGTCGACGGGCCGGGGGCAGCCTGCAGCTCAAGAATTGGCCTTTGGCGGGGAACCTCATCCCACAGACGTATGCGCCGAGTGGCGTGCTGCTGAAGCGGCACCGCGATTTCTTCGCGGTTGCGGAAGACCAACCGCTGTTGACACGGCGCACGGGAGCACACAACCTTATCTTGACCAAGGAAGACATTCAGGGGCCGTTTGCCGCCATGCGGCCCCTTCTGCGCCTCAAGCATGTGCTGCCCGCCGGAGCGGGCATCTTCGAGGACCTCGAGGCCAAGCCCCGCGCCTGGATTACGTTCGAAGGGCGGCCCGTGGAAACGTTTGATCCCGACCAGTTGGATGCCCAGCGGCCGCCGTTGATGGAGAACGCGGTGCCGCCGCCGGTCGAAAACGCACCGGAGGGAACAGCCGAGATTCTCCCTGAGAGCGGCAACACTCGCGTGCAGATCGCGGTCGAGTCGAAGTCAGCGGGCGTACTGTATCTCGCGGATGCGTGGTACCCGGGCTGGCGCGCGTCGGTCAACGGAAATCCCGCAACAGTTTTTCCGATTGACGGGTTGTTTCGCGGCGTCCGCATACCAGAAGGCACGAGCGTGGTCGAGATGGTCTACGAACCCCGCAGCCTTATCGCGGGAGCATGGGTCAGCCTGGCCGCGGCGTTGGCGACCGGCGGCTTCATACTCTACCTGGCCATCAGGTGGCTCATGAAACATCACCGCGCGCGCAAACTCGAGCGCGAGCTGGGTTCACATCTGTAGCCTGTGCTTCAGGAAAGCAGGCCTTCGAGCCGACCGTGAGGTTCCATGCCCAGTTCGACAGCGCGCTGGTAATGGGGACGAGCGGCGGCGGCATCCTTCTTCTCGATTGCATACCACCAGGCCAGATTCACATGGGCGGGGACGTACTCGGGCCATTGTTCTACAACGGTTTTCGCGGTGCGGATGGCTGCATCCAGATTGCCTTGGTGGAATTGCAGAACCGCGAGGGCATTATGTGCATCGGCGTAGTCGGGGCGCAATTCAATGGCCTTGTTCAGATGCTCGAGGGCCCTGTCGAACCGCTTCTTGCTCATGGCCCATTTGCCCAAGTGGTATTCGCCCAGCGCATTTTCCTCAAGCGCCAGGCTCACGGTGAGCGCAGCGGCGGCCGCTTCGATGGTTTCGGCAAGATCATCGCGCAACGACTGCGTACCGCCGCGCCACTTGTCCAACGCGCCCCGTTCAACCGTCAAACGGGCGCCTCTGATCCGCGGCTTCATGCGGTCGGTGGGATCACGAAGTGGGTCATAGGCAAGCACGGGCTCGGGTGTTACAACAAACGTATCCGCCCACAGCGTGCGCCCTTCGGGCAGGGTAAGTTGGCGGCCCTCGATCTTCACCGCCAGCGTGCCGTCATGGCCAAACACGCCGTGGGTTGTTCTGAGCTGCAATAACACGTCGTGGTTCTGACGGGCCAGCCCGTCGTAGCGGGCGGCAAGAGCTTCTCGGCGGCTTGAATAGCCCGCTGTTGTACTCAAAGGCCACACCTGGACCAGGTTTTCCCCCACAGCTTCCTGCAGCCACTGTTCGATACCTTCCTCGAGCATGGCCGCCGTGTCGACTTCGCCGATGAGTTCAGCGATCTGATTCCGGTAACGTGCATTCACCACGGCGTCCACACTGGTCCCGAGCACCAAGCCCGCCGACCCCGCAACACGCAAAGTCCTCCCCGCGGGGGAAACGGCCACCGTCAGCGAGTCGTTGGCGTGTTGGACGGACCATACGGGAGAGTCAGCTTCATGCAACGTCATGCTGGGCGGCCGGCCCGTCGTGGCGCAGCCCACGGCCAGCAACAGAACGCAAACGCACAAGAAATGCGCAACCGGAAAACGCATGATAGTTTCTCCTCTCAAATATCCGCAAAGGCGGAATGGGGGTTCTCCTTGACCAGACAATAAGCGCGGGGCTCTGCCGTGGCTCAAGACTGTATGCTACCGTCGCGGACCCCGAAGCGCAAGTTGCCGAAGAAAACGCAGCATGTTGAGCAGGGCGCAGGAACGAATGCGGCCACTCCCGCGCCCCGGCAAAGCGCGTCTACTCGTCGGCCATATGGGGATACCGGTAGTCGGTCGGCGGCAAGAAGTTCTCTTTGATCGAGCGCGGCGAGACCCAGCGCTCGAGATTCAGCCATGAGCCGGCTTTGTCATTGGTGCCCGACGCGCGGCTGCCTCCGAACGGCTGCTGACCGACCACCGCGCCCGTGGGTTTGTCGTTGATGTAGAAATTGCCCGCGGCATTCACCAGCGTCTTCGACGCTTTCACGATCGCCGAGCGGTCCTGTGCGAAGATCGCGCCCGTCAGCGCATACGGGCTCGTCTTGTCGCACAAATCGAGTGTGGCTTCATATTCTTTTTCGGGATAGACATAGACGGTCAGTACCGGGCCGAAAATCTCTTCCGACATCAGACGGGACTGAGGGTCTTTGCTCAGGACGATTGTCGGCTCGATGAAATAGCCTTTCGCATCATCGTAATTGCCCCCCGTCAGTATCTCGAGACTCGGGTCGCTCTTGGCGAAATCGATGTAACTCGAGATGCTCCGGAACGCCGCTGCGTCGATGACCGCGCCCATGAAGTTCTTGAAATCACAGATGTCACCCATATCGATCGAATTGGTCTGATCGAGCAGGCGCTCTTTCAGGGCGGGCCACATCGAGTCAGGGATGTAGGCCCGGCTCGCTGCCGAGCATTTCTGCCCCTGATACTCGAAGGCCCCGCGCACAAGCCCGGTCGCCAGCACATCCAGGTCGGCCGACGTGTGGGCGAAGATGAAATCCTTGCCGCCGGTCTCGCCGACGATCCGAGGATACGAGTAATACTTGCGGATATCCGACCCGACGGCCAGCCAAATGGTCGAGAAGACCTTTGTGCTTCCGGTAAAGTGGATCCCGCCGAGGTCGAGATGATCCAGAACGGGCGGCCCGATGGTGTCGCCCGGTCCAGGCACCATGTTGATCACGCCGTCAGGGATGCCGGCCTCTTTGAGGATCTGCATGATGTAATGGGCGGGCAGCACCGCGCTCGACGCCGGTTTCCAGACCACCGCGTTGCCCATCAGCGCCGGGGCCGTGGGCAGATTGCCCGCAATCGACGTAAAATTGAATGGCGTGATCGCGAATACGAACCCCTCGAGCGGACGGTGCTCCATATAGTTGAGCACCTGGTGGCTCGACATGGGCTGGTCGTCGTAGATCTGTGTCATGAAATACGGATTGAACCGCCAGAAGTCAATCAGCTCGCATGCGGAATCAATCTCCGCCTGCCAGCAGGTCTTGCTTGTGCTGAGCATGGTGGCAGCATTCAATACCTGCCGGTATTTCCCCGTGAGCAGTTCGGCGGCCTTGAGCATCACTGTTGCGCGATCCGACCAAGGCATCAGGGCCCACTCGCGTTTGGCCGCGTTGGCCGCGTCGATGGCCTGGTGCGCGTGCAAGGCGTTGGCCTGGTGGTACTGCCCCAAGAGCTGTGCGCGGTTGTGGGGGCAACGCATCTCGACAAGCTTTTCCGACTTGACTTCCTTGCCGCCGATGATGATGGGAACCTCCACTGGGTTCTCGATCATATCCTTCAACACGGCCTGCAGCTCGGCACGCTCCTTGCTTCCCGGCGCATAGGTCAGGTTCGGTTCATTCTTGGGCTCAGGAATGTGGAACAATCCGTTGAACATAGACTCTCTCCTGTTTGCGCGGCGTGATACGCACGCCGGTCGCGGTGTCAATCCGCGGGTTAAGGTCCGTCATGAGCCGGCCGGCATCGATTGGTAAGCCGCGCGCCATGCATGGCTGAGAGCCTGCGCGTGTAACGCCTTCGACTCCCCCGGTTCCGGATGGAAACCCCATGTTGTAAGCGACCGCCGCGAAAATGTCAAATAAATGACCGCGAGCCCGCCAAGATGCCGCGTCTACATTTCGGTAGCACACGCGCGCACGCCAGGTAGATGCGCCATCTTGCCGCGTTTGCCCACATTGCGCTGGGAGGGTTTTCCTGTCACGCGCTGCATTTGACACGTCGGGGCTCAAGGTTATGTGCTAAAATGCCGATACTACGAAAGGATGGATTATTTTCGCAATCAAGATACCGAGAGGTAAGAAGCCGCCACGGACGGCAGAGGATGGCGCCATGGACACGAAAAACATTCTGACAGGGATCAAGACAGAGGACGTCAAATATCCCACGCCACAACCCAAGCCCCGGGTCATTCCAACACCCATACGGGTTCCCCAGATGGACGCGCTCGATATTGGCCAGAACCCCGCACAGGCTGCAGAGAACGCTCCGAGCATCGTACTCGAGCGCGCGATCATGCGCATTCGCGCTACGGTGGAGCAGGCCAGCGCGGAACTTCGCCTCCCCGAAGGCGCGCAACTCGACACGTCGCCCGAGGCCACAGCCGGTCGTATCGCGGATTTCGCACTCGGGCTGTATGACAAGTGGCGCCAACGCAATGCGGATCTTCCTGAAGCTGATGCGCGGAGCAACTTCGCCGCGCTCATCGGCAACGCGGTGGCGCAGGGCGTCAACGAAGCCCGTGAGATTCTCGGCGCCCTTCAGGCTCTCAGCCCGGAAGTCGACCAAAAAGTGAACGCTATCGCGGAAATGACACAACAGCGCATCGAACAATTCGCGGCCAACGCGTAGCCACCAAACCAGTCCAAAAAAAAGCTTCTGTCAGCACCCTCGGGCGGACCGGCCCGAGGGTGCTTCTTTCACATTTTCTCAGGATGAACGCATCACGGATTCCCCCCATTTGTGATGCTATCGAGCCAGGCGAATCTGTCCCTGTATCCTGTGCTATACTGAAGTTGAGGGCGCGCGGAGGTTCCACGGCACGTTCGCGAGCGTGACATTGCCGGGCGCACGCGCCCACCGGCCGAAATCAAAGGAGGTACGGGCATGCGATACCTCATACTTATCACAACGGTCATTTTCACAAGCGGTTGCGGCCTCGAATTGCTGATGGGCGCTGCTATCCAGGGGCAGGCGCAAAAAGAGGCCATGAGCGGCGCGAAGCAAACCATCGATTACGCGCAGGATGCCAGCTCGCGTATCAGCATCGAGCAGGCGATAACCGCGTATTACGCAGAAACCGGCGAGTATCCGCACTCGCTCGAAGCCCTTACGCCGGAATGGCTTCCGCGAATTCCTGAGAAAGCAGACGGCACCTCTTTCGGCTACGACCCGGCCACGGGGAAACTGCTGGACGGGCCGGTAGCCTCGGAGGTCGCGAACGGGACCGCCGAACCGCCGGGCCTGCTCGACAGGGTACCTCTCGAAGAATCGAATCAGGAGCGGCTGATCCGTATTCACGAAGCAATTACCCACTACACCCAAGAACAGCGCAGATATCCTCCCTCGCTGCAGGCATTGGTACCCGACTACCTGTCCGCACCCATCAAAACGAGGGATGGCCAGGATTTCGCCTACGACCCCACCACCGGGATCGTCTCGGTTCCGCCCCCTCTCCCGGAACCGCTCGGAAGCCGGACGCCCACGGCAGATTTGTCGGAGGGCTATGGCCAGCACACGCAGCCTCAGGCCCAGCCACAGCGGCGCGCGCCCGCGGCCGGAGGCGGTCCTATGGGTGAAGCCCTGACCGGCATCGGGATTCAGCAAGAGCTTCAACGCTCGATGGGCGGCGGGGGCGCGGCCGGCACGGCGCGGCAACGCATGCGAGGCCAAACAGACCAAGCCATAGAGCAGCGAAACCGCCAACAGGAAGAGGCCCTGCGCGAACTGGTGCCATAAGGGCTCTCTGCTGAGTCGTTTAGGGGTTGCGCAGGACCGCTAATCGAGCGGCACAAACTCTGATTCCACACGTTCCCATAACGCTTGGGCGAGTTCTTTTCGATCCGTTCCCGAGATGGACGTATCGCCGAAGGTTACCGTGACTTCCGCGCCGCGCAGCCGCAGAATATCTAAGATGTGCTCGGTAAACGGCTTGGATGGTCCCCAGTGAATCGCTTCCATGGGGGGAGCATCGCCCGGGAAGGTGCGGTATCCGATAACCGCGTAATGCACCGGCATCTGGGTCTGGACGGCTGGTTCGAGCAATGCGGGTTTGAAGGGAAGCACGGCCTTCCCGTCGCCAATGCGGCTTTCCGCGTACATGTGCACGGCGTACCCCTTTTCGAGCGCCTCCGCAATGCGTGTGTTGATGCTCGTGACATCCGTGCGCCGCAGGCGGTTGACGAAAATGATGCCGACGTTGCGCGTCAGCGTTCCGATGAGGGGCCACTGCTCCATATCATGGCGCGCTACAAAGGTGCCGCCGATGATGGCACAGAACACCACGCTGTCGATCGAGCTGAGATGATTGCTCACCGTGAAACAAGGCGCCGGCGGCGGGCTTCCCTGCACGATGGTGCGAAACCCGCACGCGCGCAGTGCGATGCGTGCCCATGTGCGGATGATTGCCGCGCGCACACGCAGCCCGGCCTCGACAGACCGCAGCCGCGCCAGAAAGCAAAGGCCCATAAGCAAGCAGAACATGCCGAATGTCCATAGCATGAGAAAGACCACGCGCCACGATGCTCGGAGATTAACAAGAAATCGTTTCACTGTTCCCCTGCCTCGTCCATTTTTTCCAGAAGAATGCCGGGAATGCAACACATACGCCGCTCATCTCATTGTGTTCGAATGCGGAAGCATAATGGCATACCACGACCTCCGCGGCAAGCAGGTTATGCGGCGGGCAGTCCCATCCGGAAGACCACGGGGACATTCACCCACAGCACGCCCAAGGCCCTGTTGCAGGTTTTCGAATCAAGACGATGTCAACACACCGCCGTTCTCAATGAATGCGCCGGTCCGCTTCGCCGCACCACATGTCGGGATTCCGGCCCAGGTGTTCCTTGAGCGAAGCCGTGCGCGCATCGAGCTGTTCGAGCACCGCATCGTCAAGACGCAGGTCCGCCGCGGCAAGGTTGCGCTCGAGCTGGGCTTTGGTGCGGCCCCCCACAATGACCGATGCCACCCCCGGCTGGGCCATCAGCCACGCGATGGCCACGCGCGCCATAGGCTCGCCAAGTTCGTTGCACAAATCCCCAATGCTCCTCAGCGCATTCATTAGCAAATCTTCACAGCCGGGCTCTTCGTGGCGTGTACCATCGCGCTCACAAGAAAAATGGCGTGTGCGGCGGCGGGCCTCCGGGATCTCGCCGATGGTGTTCCAACGTCCCGCCAGGAGACCCTGCATGACCGGCATGTAGGCCAGAATCCCCACGCCATGCTTCCGGCATGCCGGAACAATCTCATACTCGATCGCGCGAAAAAGCAGGTTGTACCCGAGCTGGTTCGAGTCGCATGCGCCCGATTTCATCCACGCGTCCAGATGCTTGGGGCCAAAATTCGAGACGCCGATTGCGCGGATCTTACCCTGGTCTTTCAGGCGCAACATCTCAGCGGCGACGTCGTCAAAATGGGCAGGGTCGCACGGCCAGTGAACCTGGTAGACATCCAGCACATCCGTGCCCAAGCGTTTCAAGCTCCCCTCACATGCCTCACGCAGTCTTTCCACGGGCATGCAGTGGTCAGGCGCCACTTTGCTGGCGATATACACATCGTTGCGGCGGGCGCCCAAGGCTTTCCCGAGAACCGTTTCCGAATCGCCGCCGCCGTAATTCTCGGCCGTGTCAAACAGATTAACCCCAGCGTCGATGGCGGTCTGGACCGCCGCCTCGGCATCGGCACTGTCCTTGTCACCCCAATAGCTGCTATCGCCCAACTGCCACGCGCCAAACGCATAGACAGACACGTTCAGCCCGCTGTTTCCAAGAGTGCGGTATTCCATAAGCAAATTCCCCCTTACTGCCCGAGCAAAACGATAGTGTTGCAGATCCCGCG
>SLSB01000578.1 GCA_007130675.1 Candidatus Hydrogenedentota bacterium
CTGCGCCCCTTTGCCTCGAAACTGTGGTCGTAGACGACCGCCATCAGCTTTGTGCCGCCGATATCTACGCCGATTACATGGTCGCCTTCAGCCAGAAAATCGCTCATATCAAAACTCCCCCTTATGTATTGGCGCAAGGATAGCATGTTTTCGACGACTTGTTACAGCAGGCAGGCTCAGAACGATTCGTCTTCGAGGAGGCGGATGCCTGTGATGCGGGCGAGTTTAAAACTGCGCGCGGCCCCTTGCTGGTGGCAATGGCCGCTCACGGAGGGCGACGCCCCGCTAATGTCCACGGCCACCGGGTTGAGCTGGCGGGTTGTTGGGCGGGCGCTCCACGCGGACTGGTAGTTGATCAGCACGGGATGGCGGCCTTCAATGGCCTCTTCGATAATCTCACGGATGACGCGCGGCGGATACGAGGGCAGGGGAACGGGCGGGGGCGGCTCTTCCTCCGGTGCCCCGCTCTTGGTGTCCTGTTGAAAAGGTGTTTCCGCGACGTCCAGGTTGTGGTCATCGAGCCAGCGCGGAACCCAGACATCCGGCGGCTCCGGATCGGCGATGTCGTCCGATCTTGCGATCTTGATGCCGTGTTCCTTTAGAACCCGCTTGAATGCGGCCAGGCTGCCTTTGCGCACGACGAGGGCATACAGCCCCAAGCGCCCCTCGATGTGTCCGTCCATGCCTGGAACCTCGAGGATGGCCTCACATGTTTCGGCGTCTTCGAAGCGCACGACGGTGGCGTTTCGTGTGTGGGCCTCGGTGGATTCTCCTGCCCATGCGCGCAACGCCAGGCGGTAGCGTGCCGCAAGCGGGTGTTTGGACAGCGCCTCGATTTGTGCGGCCAGGAGAGCCGAATCCTCTTCCGATTTGACGCAGGCCCGGCTGAGCGAGACGGTCATTCCGCTGCCCGGCCGGCTCAGCTCGACGCGGCCAATGCTTTCCAATCGGCTTCGCAGGAACAAGTTGGCGTCTTCCCAAGCGGCATGGAGGTGCAACCCTTCCTGCTGCTCGAGCGCGGGGGGAAGCGACTCGGTGTAGTCGAGCACCGCGGTTATCTCGGGTAATTCACCGTCCACCAGGAGAAACCGCTCGCCCAAGCGTTTGGCATGGGGTACACGGCGCGCCCATTCCCGCGCCTGTGCGCTGGTGACGCATTCGACAATGTTGCAGGAGCGACGGATTGTTACAGCCGCCAGTTTGGTTTTCCATGCGCCGAATTGACGCAAAACATTTTGCGGCAATGGCTTAGATGATGATTCTTTGAGGAGTCGGATGAGCCGGTCGATGTCGAGTCCCGCGCGAAGACCGTGATACACGCTTTCCTGTGTGAGTCGGTATGTCGTAGCCATGCCGCCGCGCACGCGCTCGCAAAACATATCGAGTTTTCGGCGGAGAACCGGCTGGCAACGGTCCAGATAGGCAATGATCTCGAAATCGGGCTGGACCACCAGCGCGTCGGGGTGTTCGTCGTGAACCATGGCGGGGGCATCGCCTTGGCCGAGAACATACTGGCCGAGTTGGCTTATGCGGAACAATGCGCCGTCATCGGTGAGTTCGACAATGCCCATGCCGGCGAGAAGGCTCTTGACCATCCAGGTGAACAGGCGTTTTTCATGTGCTTGCCAGGCCCGTTGACGCCAAACCGCCCCCGAGTCCTGTGCACCGGCCTGGATGGCCCGCCACGGTTCTTCGATAAACAGCACATTTGCGTCCACCCGGCGAATGGTCTCGACAAAGGCCGCGGTCGAGAACCATACGCCCGGCTTCTGGGCCTTCAGAATCTCGGCGGCAAGGACTTTATGGTAGGTTCTTCGTTGGGTGCCCGGCTGCAGGTAGCGTTCCATGGTCTCGAACAGGCTCGGGAAGAAGAGGGCAATTTCCGGCAATGCTTCACTCGCCAGATAGGCGCCGAACAGGGCCCGAATTCGTTGAGGCCGTGAGCCCGAAGCCCATTCGTTTGCGGCGGGTGTGGACACAAACCGGCCTTGTTTCGGCGCGATACAGCCGAGTTCTTGTGCCATTGCCAGCGACAGCTCCATAGCTTCGCGCGAGAGCCCGGCCTCTCGGGCCATTTCGTAGGCCTTGGCCGCGTCGGTCTTATGCAGAGTGCCGGCGTTGGTCACGCGCGGCGCCAATCTTTCTGCAATGCGCAGCGTTTCGAGAAACTCCGTAGTGGCTTGCGTGATGGCGGCAGGCTTTGGGGGCGAATCCGGTGCTTCCGATTTGGGCACCTCGATATCGAGCAGCGGCGGCTCGGGAAGGTGCGTCACGATATCCGCGGGCACAAACAATATGGGCTCGGACACACCGTTGGTGATGCTCTGCCGGATGTGACTGATGGCAAAGGCTCCACTTTCCTGCTCTGGGAGCGCAAGCAGAAGGCCCGTGCGAACCAAGCCCTCGATATGGGCAATTGGGTCTTTGCCGCCGTAAAGCCCTGGCACGGACGCCAGATCCGCCGCTCCAATGCGCTGGCGCGCCTTTACGAGGCAGAGTGTGCGTAAGGCGCTGGTGCTCAGTGACTTAATTGAGCGGTCAACGTGCAGGGGGTCTCGCAGAATCTTCTCGACGGCGCGCAGGCGGTTGTCACGGCTCGAGACGGCCAACTGATGCGATGCACAAAGATCGCCCAGCGCCTCGGTCGTATAACCGCGCAAGCACTCCTTTATGGTGTACGTGTGGGTCACTCTTGGATTCTGGGCATGTGCCCCAGCGCCTGGAGACGTTGCACGACGTCTTCGACCGCCTGCGGCTGTACGGCAATGCAGCGATCCGACAGCCGTTCGCCGAGAAACGCCTTCAGGGATGGATCCCGTTCGATTTCTTCAAGCACGAGGGGGTCCTGCACCTCGACGAGCGCGATTCCCTTGTGCAGCTTTGGTTGTGTTGCAGCCATACAAACGAAAAGTATAGCAAGCCTCGATGTCAAAAGTGAAATGCAACCGCCCCGAGAAAACGACCGGGGCAAAATGGACCGTATGGACGCAGAATAAACGCGAGACCGGCATGCACACCCCGCTCTCGCGCGGTGTCACGGCGTTTCGTGCGAGAAGAGCTCTCTTCGAACTTCCCAGACCGTCGTGTATTCGGGTTCTTCTTCCTTGGCCTTGCTAGGATTCCAGGAAAACTGGTATGTTCGCTGGAGGGTGAGTTCGTAGCCGTCTTCGTTGCGGGTGTAGCCAAGCGGGACGCCGAAGACCGGGTCGACCGGGACCGCGTCTGGAAACTCGGGCGCCAGCGCCTCGAGGTTCGCAGGGTATTGCCCGTGTTCGGCACGATAGTCCTCGAGCGCGAAGGCGGTGCGGGCCACGTCAACGCTGAACTGAAGCCGGTGTCTGTTCGCGATCTCCGAAGGCAGCGTATGCAATTGCATTCCCACGATGAGGTCGGGCATCGAGCGCAACATGCGGAAAAAAGCTCGAATACCATACTTCTCCTCATCTTCGGTGTCTTCGATGCCAATTTCGACCAAAAAACTGTGGATATCCGCCCGGTACTCCACGAGCGGGGTTTCGAGCATTTCAGTCAGTTTGCGGACTCTTGCGAATACGCGGTTGGTGTATTCGTGTTTCGGCAGCATCGGTAACTTGTCGCGATACCAAGCTGCTTCGCACACGGATTGGGCCAGCACGTGCTTCTTGAGGTCATGACCCTCGAAGCGCTGGCCGTGCTCCGTCTCGAACCGTTCCCGCCATTTTTCGGGAATGCTGCCATAGCTCATGATAAGGGCCAAGGATTCGTCCGCGTACTTCACGTGTGCGTTATGTTCGTAATAGTGGGTGAAGGGCACGGTCTCGTGCCGTGCGAGCCGATGCAGCCGGAAGCATGTTTTCAGCGCATCTTCGAGATTATCTTCTTCGAGGGCATAGAGTACACGCAGTTTCAGCAGCCAGGCGGTTACTCTGAGCCGCCCGAGGGTGTCGTTATGGAGGGTGTCGTTAAGATCGTATGGAACTTCAGGGACGTACCGGGCCACGCCGTGGTCAATGGCGATCTCGAGTTGGTCCAGATACTCGGCTTGGAGGACGTACTCGCGAAAGTCCCGCAGCACTTCTTCCGGGCTTCGTTCCCTCGGCTCGAAACGCATCTCGAGACTGGTGGCATTGCCGGCGATACGAGCAACGCCGAGGCGTTTCGACAAGTCCTCGAAGTGATTCTCCAACTTTCCTTCTTCCTCACGAAACCGATGAAACGTGCTGCATGCCAAGTCGCGAATCGTCTTCTGCTCGACATGAAACCAAGCGTTCTCGAGCATGGTTTCGAGGCGCCAGCCCTCGGGCAGTGAACATTCCGGGGGGAGGTTGGCGAGGTCGTGCTCCAACCGGTTGCGGGCCGCCTCGAGTTCAGCCTCGACCTCTTCACGAATCCGCACGACCTCTTCGCTGTACTCGGTTGCGGGTTCCTCTGGAAGAAAGTCCTTGAGAGATATCTCGCCAACGAGCATCCATGCCGCAAACCCAACAAGAATGAGCAGGCTCAGAACGATCGGCGAGCCCAGTATTACGACGGTCAAACAGGTCCTGCGTCTTGGCTGTGACTCGGGCATGTGTGCTCCTCCCAGACCCATTATGCCAGACACAATCTTGGCTTGCCGCGTGGCTATGTGCCCACTACTACAGCCCGCCCGACCAGATTATTCAACGTTTCGCGTACGGAGGTTGCCCGAATGGTCGATGCCTCGCCGGTCATTGTCCGGGTGCTATCCAAACGACCGCCCTAAGGTGGCATGAGCATCCTGCTCATGATTCATTCCCGTGTTCCGTCACGGCGTTTCGCGCGAGAAGAGGCTTGCTTGCACACGCCAGAGGGTTTCGATCCGGGGACTCTCATCTTCGACGGGCATATCCCAGAAGCGATATGGAAGACTGCGAGCCGAAAGCTCGTACCCGTCTCCGCTTGGGGTGTATTTGAGCGGTTCGCCGAACACGGGTTCTGCGGGGAGCTGCTGCAGATGCTTCGGAACCAGCGCGTCGAGGTTCTCTGGATAAATCCCATGTTCTGCATGGTAGTTGTGCAGCGCGAAGGCGGTCCGGGCGACGTCGGTGCGGAATCGAAGTTGGATTTCTTCCACGGCGTCTGCGAGAATTGATCTCAGCTCTATTCCTGCCAAGCTGTCCCGAGACGGGTTCCAGAACGACGTGAACAAGGCCCACAAACCCAAATATTCTTCATCCTCAGACTCTCTGGGTCGGTCTATTCCGTATTCTTCAAGCAGAGCCCGAATGTCATTGCTGTGCTTTATGAGCGGCGGTTGGAGCATCTCCTCGGCATCGTATATGGCCTTCAACAAGCTGGCGGCCAGTGCGTTCGTGCTGAGAGACGGGTGAAAATCATACTTGTCAGCCTCAATGACTGCTCTTTCCATCATTCGGTGGATCACCTCGCCTTCAAACCGCCGGTCATAGTGTTCGAGAAGCTTCTTCTGCCAATGCTGCGATATTTCCCCGTAAGACATGACAAGCGCCAGAGAGAGATCGGCGTATGTAATCAGCGGGACTCGACTCCAACGCCAAGTGTAAGGATTTACATCCGCCTCAGCAAGACGATGCAGCCGGTAACAAGTGGCTGAAGCGGCATCCATGTCGCCCGATTCCAGCGCATGTAACACGCGAAGCCTCAGCATGTTGGCGGCCATCGGTAACCGATCGAGCGCACCGTCCTTCAGGTCTAAAGGCTTCGCCTGAACATACCGCGCAACGCCGAAGTCAATGCCGGCCTCAAGTTGATCCAGGTACTCGGCCTCGATCACGTACTCGCGAAACCGCCGCAACGCTTCCTCGCGCCCATGGACATTCGGATCTAGGCGGTCTTCCAACGCGGTGATCTTACCGGCACGGCGTGCCATTGCGAGCCGCTCGGACACCTTGTCCAAAGAATCTATCGACGCGATATCTTCTCCATCCCATGCGCTCCATGCGCCCCACATAAGATCCCTGATCGACTCCGATTCTACAGGGAGCCACGCGTTTTCGAGCATGGTTTCGAGGCGCCAGCCCTCGGGCAACGGACATTCGGGGGGGAGGTTGGCGAGGTCGTGCTCCAACCGGTTGCGGGCCGCCTCGAGTTCAGCCTCGACCTCTTCACGAATCCGCACGACCTCTTCGCTGTACTCGGTTGCGGGTTCTCCCCAAAAGAGGTCTCTGATGGGTTTCTGACCGCCGAGCATCCACGCCCAGAACGCAACAAAGATCAGCACGCTCAGGATAGTCGGCGAGCCCAGTATTACGACGGTCAAACAGGTCCTGCGTCTTGGCTGTGACTCGGGCATGTGTGCTCCTCCCAGACCTATTATGCCAGACACAATCTTGGCTTACCGCGTGCTCATCTACCTGCTACTACAACTAACCCGACCGGATTATTCAACGTTTCGCGTACGGAGGTTGCCCGAATGGCCGCCTGGGGAGGCGGGCCTACAAAGAGGCAAAAGGACGCCTTGAGGTGGCATGGGCCTCCTGCTCATGGTTGAATTCCGCGCATTGTTGTGGCGTGAAACCGCTCGAAAAGTTGCGGCAGGGCTTCCGCGACAACTTCGAACGTGTGCCCGCCCTCGAGTAGGTGCAATTCGTGGAGAATCCCGTTTTCTTCGAGTCTGTTAGCAAATGTTTCGTTCATTTTCCGGTCGAACGCGGTTGTGCCGGTGAACAGAAACAGGTGTTTGGCCCCGAGGCGCGGGATATCTGCCATGGGATTCCACGCGGGCCAGCGTTCGGCCGGACCGAGGACGTCCGGGACGGCGTAGTTATCCTCCTCGGGGTATTCGGGATTCGGCCAGTCCAAAAGCCCGACGATGCCGCCCCATGTCGAGAACATCTCGGGATGGGCAAGCAAGAACCGGATGCTCCCGAATCCGCCCATGCTCCAGCCGCCGATGGCGCGGTGCTGGGGGTGCGGGGAGACATTCAGGGCGCTGCTCACGACATTGATCAGCTCCTCGAGGTGGGTCTTATACCGGCTCTCTGCGTCGACGGGACTGTCGATCCACCAGGACTGGCCGCCGTTGGGCAGCAGGATGACGCAGGGCGATTGGGCGAGGACGGCGCGTGTGGCGTCCTCATCAAGCAGGCTGCGGTGATTCCGGCCCCGGCCATGCAAGAACACGATGAACGGATACGGCTCGAGACGCCCGGGGTCGTATCCCTCGGGCAGATACAGCGCAAACCGTTCTTCACGGCCCAGGGCGCGGCTGGTCATTGCGCAGTCAAAGAAGCCGTCGCCCAATGCTTCGATGTTCGCCCCGGCCTCCTCCAGTGCGCCGAGAGGCTCGGGCGGGGTGATTTCGTAGTGAATATGGGCCAGCCGCACATGGCTGTCTTTTTCGCCGGTTTCGGGGTCGATATAGTCGCGTGTGCCGAACGCGATAAGGATCTCGCGCTCGCCGGTCTGGATGATGGTGGTGTAGCCCGAATAGGGCGTGGCGTCGACCACGGTGTGATCGGTCCACGTTTCGCCGCCGTCGGTGCTGAACACGATCGCCGCGCCGGGGCGGCCGTAGCTGATGGCCAGAGTGTCGTCATCGAGCACCAGCAGGTCGGGGAACGCGCCGTGCACGCCTGTGCGGCGGGGAGTGGTCCACGTCGCGCCGCCGTCCGTGCTGCGGGCAAACATGATCGGATTGTCCTGGCATCGGGTATCGCGCATACTGCCAGTGCGCAGGGCCACGCCGAGGTCGCCGTTGGGCAGGCGCTTCATCGAGCCTTCGTTGTAGCCCTCGCTGCCAATCTGGCCATAGCCAATCGTGGAAAGGTATTCCCAAGTCGCGCCGCCGTCGGTCGATTCGCAGGTGTAGGTGCGCGAATACGGCCGACGGGGATTGTACGGACACGGCACGTCGTCGCCATGGAACCAGCCCGCCATCAGGGCCACGAGCCGGCCGTCGTCCATTTCGACCATCGAGCGCATATAGAGCGGGCCGGGGTGAAATGCGTGGCCATGGGCGGGTTTGGCCAGCGGCACGTGGATGCGCACGTCGCGCGTCTCGACGGTGCGGCCCATGTCGTGGGAGACGAAGCCTTTGCAGAGATACCAACCCTCCTCGTGTTCGATGGGAAACGAGCGGTACTCCATGCCGATGACGCGCCCGTCGCTGAGTTCGAAGGGTCCCGGTCCGAGCGTGCCCGATTCGCGCGCTTGCCACGTTTGGCCGTTGTCGGTGCTGAAATAGCGCGTGTAGAGCAGGGTGCCGTCCGACAAGCGGGCGAAACGCTCGGAATGCGTCCCCGGGCAAAGAATCCAAGGGTCGGAGACGGTGACCGCGAGCGTGTCGCGGCGCCCGCGCACCTTTAGGGCCAGGTGGCGCTCGTCGGGCTTTCCACCGAGGGCGCCGATGAGGCGGACCTGGAAGAAGTACAAACCGGGTTGCCAGCCGGTGGTGTCCATGGGAATGCGCAGGGCGTTTTCTGCTGGGTCCGCATCGAAGAAACCGTTGTCGAGCAGCAAACCGTGCCCCGGATCGGCGAGATAGGCCCTGTTCTCACGGGGGTCATACAGAAATCCCGGTGGCACATTTTTCTTGGCGACGTTATAGGGCTGGCGCAGCTCCACCCCCGCGATGGCTTCTGACGCTGCGATGGTCAAGACCACGGGTTCGCCCGGCGCGGAGACCCGTGGACTCAGCGCATACGACTCGAAGCGCGTGGGCGAGGGACGGTCCATATCGAGTACCCGGACGGCATCCTCTTCGACAATTACCGAGAAATTCCACTGATCCACAATCTGCGGACCCGGAGCGGGGCGGTTGTGCGCGAAGAGCGCCAGGTCGTAGCGGCCCGGCCGCCAGCCTTTCGTATCAATGCGAAACCGGAAGGCATTCTCGTCGGGATCGAGGTCACGGGGACCGTTGTCGCGCAGATGGACATCGCTGCTGTCGGCAAGGAAGGCCAGTTGACGTCCCTCGTGGTAGTAGGGAAACGTCGGCGGCTTGGCGTCTCGGGGCGCCGGTACAACGGTGCGAATGACACAGCTCACCACCGGCACGCCGGATGCCGCCACTTTGACGGCAACGTCGAACGATTCTCCCGGCTCGAGCAGTTCGGGCTCGATGGCAAACGATTCGATGGTGATCTCACCCGCCGCCGCGGCAAAGGCGAACAGCAAAGCCAATATGCAGGTGGTCAATGTGCGGTTCACTCTCAATCCCCCCGGTTGTCTGTTGCCGTGTTATCCGGTACCGCACGCTACCATCTCACGGCGCGGCAGTCAAAGCGGGGAAATAGCCGAGTTGCGCGAGGCTGGCCGGATTCTCTAACGTATACCCAAGTACCTGGTTGCGGGTATCCCACCAACGGAACGATGCGAAAGGAGGGTGCGGCCCATGCCGAGTGTATTGATACCTCTGGCGGAAGGATTCGAAGAAATCGAGGCGGTTACCATCGTGGACATCCTGCGCCGCGCGGGGCTCGACGTGGTGACGGCCAGCTTGCGCGACACGGCAGTGAAGGGCGCCCATGATATCACCGTGACGGCCGATTCCACGCTCGATGATGCGCTGCTGCGCGATTACGACATGGTGGTGCTGCCCGGCGGGATGCCCGGCACGAACCACCTTGACGACGACGCCCGTGTTCACGAAATCCTCAAGAAAACCGCCGAAAGCGGGAAGTTCATCGGGGCAATTTGCGCGGCGCCTAAGGTGTTGGCCAACGCGAAACTGCTCGAGGGCAAGAAGGCCACGAGTTATCCCGGGTTTCTGGATAAGATGGATTTACCCGACACGA
>SLSB01000243.1 GCA_007130675.1 Candidatus Hydrogenedentota bacterium
TCGGTGATCGAGTACGTGACGAGACTTGTGCACGACCCCGCCGGGCACCGGCCTTCGACGTGCGCCTCGAACTCGTCACGAAAATACCGCAAGGTGGTTAAGACCGGGTTGGGCGCGGTCTTGCCCAGTCCGCACAGGCTGTTTTCTTTCACCATATGGGCCAGTTTCTCGAGTTCGTCCAGGTCGCCGGCTTCTCCCTTGCCCTCGCACAGGCGCTCGAGAATCTCGAGCATACGCTTCGTGCCGATACGGCAGGGCGTGCATTTTCCGCACGATTCGATTTGCGTAAAGGAAAGAAAATAGCGCGCCATTTCGACCATGCAGTCGGTGTCATCGAGCACCACCAGCCCGCCCGAGCCCATCATCGCGCCCGCGGCAACCAGGGCCTCGAAGTCCACGGGAGTATCCGCGAGATCCGCGGGAATGCACCCTCCCGAGGGACCGCCGACCTGTACGGCTTTGAATGCTTTGCCGCCCTGCACGCCCCCGCCAATCTCTTCGACCACCTGCCGGACGGTCGTACCCATGGGCACCTCGATAAGCCCTCCGCGCTCGACCTTTCCAGCCAATGAGAATACTTTGGTGCCTTTGCTCTCGGGCGTGCCCAGCGCGGCGAATTTGTCCGCGCCATTGCGCACTATCCAGGGCACCAAGGCGAACGTTTCCGTGTTATTCACCAGGGTCGGACAGCCATTAAGTCCATGGCGCGCTGGATACGGCGGGCGAATCATGGGAGTGCCGCGGCGGCCTTCCACCGACGCCAGCAGGGCCGTCTCTTCACCACAGACAAACGCGCCCGCGCCATGGGCTATACGCAGATGAAACGTGTGGCCGCTGCCCCGTATATTCTCACCGAGATATCCGGCGTCTTCACAGATGCGCAGGGCTTCCTCGATGCGCGTGACGGCCAATGGGTATTCCGCCCGGATATAGAGCAGGCCCTCGGCCGCACCGACGGCAAGAGACGCAATGATCATGCCCTCGATGACCCGGAACGGATAGGATTCGAGAATCATGCGGTCCATGAACGCGCCCGGGTCGCCTTCGTCACCGTTGCAGACGACAAACTTGCGTTCGCCAGCCGTTTCCCGCACGACCTCCCATTTGCGGGCGCTGGGGAAGCCCGCGCCACCGCGGCCGCGAAGCCCGCTGTCGCGAATCGCTTCGATGATGGCTTCAGGCTCGAGCCGCCCCCCCGGCGTCCCTGGGACATCGTCCGCCGCAGGCGGAAGACATTTGGCCAGCGCTTCGAATCCGCCGAGCCGCAGATATTCATCGAGATCCGTCGGGTCAATGGCGCCACAATACTCGGTTGCCAGGCGGCACTGCCGGTCGAGAAACGCGGCCACCGGCTTATCGCGAACATCGATGCTGTGCCGCTCGGGTACATAGCGCTGGGCATCCGTATACAGATCTTCCAGCCACTTGCCGACCCGCGTGCGGATGCGGACGCCCGGCCGCGGAGGCGGAAAGTGGCGCATCACGATATCGGGCACATCCGCGGGCTGCACCTTCGAGTAGAGGTAGGGCGAACGCTCGGGAAGAACCACCTCGAGCATGGGGGTATGGTGGCACATGCCAACGCAACTGACCTGCTTGATGCGCACGCGCGCATCCGTGGTTTTGATGGTTTCCTCGATGGCAAGTCGGATCTTGTCGCTGCCGGCGGCGATACAGCACGACCCCAGCCCGACGCGGATCTCGCCATCCATGCGGCTCTGTCCGTTATCGCGCTGGAACGGCTGGTCGTCACGATTGGCCTCATTCTCGAGGAAGTCCTCGACTACGCGCATGGCCTTTTCGCTCTCTACATGGCCGTACGTCACATGGTCAACCTGGACGGCCACCGCAATGGTGCAGCATCCGAGACAGGCGACCTTTTGCAAGGTAAACTTACCATCCTTGTCGGTGTCTTGCCCCGGCTCGATGCCCAATTCTTTTGCAAAGGCGTCATAGACCGAGACGGCGCCCTTGACGTGACACGCGGTGCCGTCGCACACATTGATGGCGTGCGTGCCCATGGGCTTGCGGCGGAATCGCGGAAAGAACGTGGCGATGCCCTCAATCGTGGCGCGAGAGATATCGGTGGTCTCGCAGACGTGGGCGAGCGCCGCCTCGGGAAGATAGCGGTACCGCTCCTGAATGGCATGGAGAATCGGGATAACGGCATCTTTGCCGCGGCCGGTCTCGGCTACAATCTGGTCGATATCATCAAGGCAAAATCTAGTTTCCATCATGCTGTTCACTGTTTTCGATGCAGATTAACCGGTTTTCCGTACGGACATATATGCGGCCGTCGAGAAACGCGGGCGTAGCATATACAGGTTCAGGAAACGGCATCGAGGCCAGCAGTTCAAATTCGCCTCCCGTTGCCATGATGTGCATGATTCCGCGCACGTCGACGACGTAGATCCGCTCGCCCACCCGGATCGGCGACGAGTAAAACCCCCGGTCGAATTCCTCGAGCCAAACCGTTTCGCCCGTCTCGGCATCGAGGCAGATGAAGTCGCCAAACGACGTGGCCAGGTAGAAATAGCCGTGACTGCTCGTCGGGCTGGCCACCTCGGGCAGGAATTCGTGCCATTGCCAGGCGATTTCGGACGTCACCCCGCCGCCCTCGTCCGACAGCCGGACCGCCGTGGCCATCGCGTATTCATTGGCAACGAATACCATGTCGTTTAAGATCGCGGGCGACGGCGCCACTTCGCCGTCCAGGCCTTCCTCGGTCCACAGCAGCTCGCCCGTCGCGGGGTCATAACCGTCCACATCGCGTTCGGAGGCAAGGATCAATTGAAAACCGAAGGGTGTCGGCGCGCATGCCGGTGACGCCCATGAAATCTTCGTGCGTTCCGCGACCCACACCTCGTTGCCCGTGGCCGCATCGAGGGCAATCAGCCGCGGCGCACTGCTGTCGTCAAACTGCACATACAGCTTGTCGTCGAAAGCAATCAGCGATGACGAGTGCCCGTAATGGTTCTCGGGCACGCCGAGATTGCGGCCCCAGACAAGATTGCCGTCGAAATCGAAGCAGGCAATGTCACCCGTGCCGAATATGGCGAACACGAGCGGTCCATGCACGGCCATGGTCGGAGCGGCGTAGCCGGTTTCATCCATCACCCTCGGAGGCGGGTCGGGCGTCCCTGGAAACGGCGGCAACGCCTGCCGCCACAGCAACTCTCCGGTCTCGGTGTCGTAGCAGTATACCTCTCGGGTCTCGTTGTCCGCGCCGCTGATAAACAGGCGGTTGCCCCACACTACCGGGGAATTCGGGCTCTTCAGCTCGGTCTCGACGTCCCATAGGATGCCTTCGCCCGTCTCGAAATCCCAGCGCATCGGTGCGGTCGTATAATGCGCGACGCCGATGTTGCCCGGACCCCGAAACGAGGGCCATTGCTCGAGCATATCCTCCCATCCCGGGAACTCGTAGGCGACCGTCTCGACCGCAGGCTCTTCGTCTTCGGTCGGCGGCGGGACTTCGGCCAGGGCCTCCTCGAACGGCGGGATATCCATCGGCGTCAGATACGCCGCCGTCAGCGTGACCAGCACCAGTATCACCGCCGTTCCCGTGATAAGCTCCTTGGCTTGCGCGATCCCCTGCCAGTACCCTTCACCATTGGCTGCATCCAGTGGAGTGGGAACCTTCGGATTCCAGCGCGCGGCAAGCCGGAACGCAATCACAAACACGACCGCCGCGGCGAGCAACAGATAGCCGCCGATCCGCAATTGCGCCTGATTGGTGAAAAATGCCCTGCGGGCAAGCAAATCCAGCGCCCGAATCTGGTAGATCAGTTCCTCGTCCGCGCCCGGTGCGCTGGCCAGCTCCTCACGCAAGCGCAGCAGCTCGGGGTTGTCCAAAGGGTCAGTCGCACGAACCTGCAGATAATTGACAATCATCAGCGCCGCCACGACAAGGGCAAAGATGCCGGCCACGACGGCCACCGCCGACGCGATTCGCCACTTTGCCCGATCGGGCACAAACTCAGGTTTCTTGCTCGGTGATGTTGACATCGTCACTTCCAATAGGGCAGTAGGGGAAGCACCGGGCGCAACTGACACACGCCTGCCGGTCGGCCTCGTAATCTTCCCGTTTGCGAACTACAGACAAACTAATCAGTTTGCACGCGACAACCAATCCAAGAAACGCGCCCAGCCACGCCGACCGGCCCCTGAATCCCTCACGCACGGCATGGGCTTCGGCATACAGCTCGGGCGTGGTCTGCAGGCTTTCGCGGAATGCTTCGCTCTCGAGCGTCATGTCGTCGTAGTAACCCAATTCCTCGCCTGCGATGCGCTCGGCAAGCTGCACGGTCGGGTGAATTCGCGCAAGCATATTGTACGACAGGATGCCCGTAAACGCCCCGGCCGCAATAATGAGGGGCGCAATAGCCAGCATGATACCCAGCCGCCGCGCGCCCGTCTTGCTGGGTACGGGCACTTTTTCTGGCGTGGGCAGGTTAAGCGCGCCATACGGGCAGGCATCTTTACACAAGTGACACTGTATGCACTCGTCGGGCGTGATGCTGGCGTGCCACTTCGAGAACCGGCTCATCCAACCCAGCAGTACGCCATAGGGACACAAGAACCGGCAGTACGGCCGCCCGATGAACAGGCCCAGCAACAAGAGAATGCCTCCCGCGAGAAACATGTTAAAACTCGCGCCCAGGCGAAAGAACCCAACAAAGGGGTCGTACCGGCAAATCAGGTATCCCGACCCGGTTGCGACCGCAAGAATTGCAAGCCCCAGATATACGTACGGGAAAAAACCAAGCACACGGTCAACGGTCCGCGGAAGCGTCACCGGTCGAACGGCAACCACCTCCTGGATAGCCCCGAGAGGACATACCGCCGCGCAGAAGACGCGACCGAAGAACAGCGCAAAAATCAGCGGAAGCAGAAAGAAGATGATCACGACGATATGCACGGTGCTCAAACCAAGAATGCCATCGCTCACGTTTTGCACGGACCCGACCGGGCACACGCACCCTTCCCGCCAGAAGCCGAAATAAAGCAGGGAAAACACGGTTAGAGCAAGTACGCCGGATCGTGAGCGGCGCTTCAATACCAGCCACGCAGCCATGCCCAGAGCTCCGGTCAGGATGGCCACGTCGAGCAGGTCGTTCGTGCGCCCGGGCATGGGCGTGTGCATCTCGGGATATTCATAACCGGTCTCGAACTCGGGCATCGGAAACCGGAACTCGGCCCAACAGGGAGTCGAGAGCGCGACGAAGACAAGTAATGCGCCCAGGAAGGGTGTGACGGCCCTCATGTTTCCGCGTCCCCCCCTTCAGCGGGCGTCTTCAAGAGATAGGCCTGCTCGGCGGGAATCCGCAAAAACGCATCCGCCGGACATGCCACGGCGATGGCGCATTCATTGCAATGGGCACACAGGTCCTGTTTCACTTGGAGGTACATCGACCCATTGCCGAACATCCCGCAGCCCTTCACACATTTGCCGCATCCAACGCAGAGATCTTCATCAATGCGGTACTCGAAAAACGGCTCCTCGATGAAGGTGCGCTTGATGGCAGAGACCGGGCAAAGCTCATTTTCGGCCCCGGTGTCGCGGTTCGTAGCACCCGGCTGAAGGAAACCGCCGCACAGGTCGCAGTAGCCGCAAATCCGGTAAGAATGCACGCACTTGACCGCGGACGGACTCAGCACGCACTCGGTCGCGCAGCGCCCGCATTGCACGCACTTCTGCGGATCGAGCTGCCACACCGTGTCGCCATGGGCCGGGGCCGCCGCCTTCCAGATCAACCCGCTGGCTCCGATGGCCCCAACAAAGCGCACGAACTCGCGTCGGCCGATTTGTTTGCCGCTGCTCATGATTGCACCTCGTCATTCCTGCGCCGCAGGGGGCATGCCGCCACGATGCGGCACCCGTCGCAACGGCCCCCGTCCCAGCAGGCGCCATCCTGCCACCACCGCCAGACCAACACGGTCCCCGTGGCGGTGAGACCGCCGAAAAGGCATGCGCGGACAAGCCCGTCCAAAAACTCGCGCCTGTCGGGATTCGTGACGTCCATATTCAGTCATTCTCCTCTATCGCGAAAACACGGATCGCGTTCCGGTTGGCGTCCAGCACCAGAACCCGGTCGTGCGCATCTACAGCCAAGTCAAAGATAGGCGACTCGAGCTCGGGCGAGAAGGGTCCGGTCGGCGCGGCACGGAATGCCTGCGGCGGAGCCACAACACCCATAAGACGCCAATCGGCCGAGTACAGCTTCACGCGAATCAAACCCTTCTCGGCGGTTACCAGCGTACCATCCGAGCGAAACGCCACGTGCCTCGGATTGCAGCAGCCGCTGAACCCGTCAAGTTCCATCGAGGGCCGGTACCAAGCAGTCACTAGATCACCGTTAGGCCGGTATTTCTCGAGACCGTGACGGCCGGGATTGACGGTCCAGAACGCGCCCTCGTCGTCGAATGCAATGTCGAGACACGGACTCGGCGCCAGCAGGCCGGGAACGTCGCGGGCATCGTCCCTTTCTCCGATCCGGTTCAAGAGGTTGCCGTCATGATCGAACCGCCAAACGACGCGGTTGCCCGCGTCACCGATGTAGAGATTTTCGGCATCGGCCGCAAGCGCTGTGATGTGCGGCTGCCCGTCGAGCGGAGGCCAGACCGATCCGGGAGTGCCGTCGGCTTCGACTATCGCAACATGGGTGAGCATGCCCAGGAAAATTGTTCCGTCGGGCGCTACGCTGAGACACTCAGGCGTTTCTGCAAGGGAATAGCGCGCGATCTCGGCGCCATCAAGCTCGCAGACCACAAGCACATCTTCACCCGCCGCATAAATTCGACCATCCGGTGTTGTCGCCAAAGCACGCAAACCGGGCACATCCAGCTCGATCGGGTCCAACTCCGACGCTATCACGAGTGCCGGATCAACCTTTTCAAACTCGCTCACGTCATAACGGAAAGCCTGCGGTGGATCGGGCCGCCGCCCGGTCGAGGCCAGCCATGCGGCCGCGCCAATAGCCACAACAGCTACCGCCACCCAAACCCATATGGGAATCTGTCTCTGGTTTTCGCTGCTCATGGGCTGCCTCACTCTTGCCCTATTGCACCCATCTCAATACAAACCATTAAGGTCGAGTCCCGCAACAACATCCGGGTACCGGCGATGGCAATCGGGCCCCACGCGTCGTGCCCGTCCATGATCCGCGCTTCGCCCAGGGGAATGTACTGCTCACGGTCTTGCTCGAGGATGGTGAGTACGCCGTCATCGCTCAAAATGTAGAACTTGCCGTCCGCCAGAATGTAGGGGCCCAACCCGAAACGATTCGCGGGGCCGCTGGACCACACCAGACCGCCGTCGGGATCGTAGCAGACGAACTGACCGCGCAGTCCGCCAGCGTCTTTCGGCATGATACCATGGAGCAGCCCGTCGTAGTAGATCGGCGTCTGCTGTTCGGAGGTGAGCCAATCCCGCGGCTCGCGCCGGAACAATACCTCGGGTACGAATTCGCCGCCCTCGAAATGCAGCCGCACCATCATGCTGCCGTTGCCGTACCCCGCCGTGAAAAGAATCCGGTCGCCGTCAAGCGGCACCGGCGAAGGCGCAATCACGTTGGCGTCCCAAGGCACTTCCCAGAGCAACCGGCCCGCCTCGGGGCCGTCTGCGGCAACGCCCACCGCCCCGCCAATCGCGCAATAGACAAACATGCGCGTGCCGTGGAACGTCATGGGGATAACCGACGAGTGCGACATATCCCACCCGTGGAGATTCGGAGTCTCCCAGACCACCTCGCCGGTTTCACAGTCAATGGCGGTCATCAAGACCTCGTCGCCCGCGGGGGCAAGAATCGCGAGATCGTTGTCAATGAGCGGACATTGCCCCGTATACCACAGCGGTTCGAGGGTGCCGTATTCCTCCTGCATCGAAATGCCCCACAGGAACGTGCCCTCTTTCGCATCAAGACATACCACGTGGCATCGCGGTCCTATCGAGACCACATAGTCATCCGTCACCGCGGGAATCGTGCGCGACAACCCGTGGTTGCGTTTGATGCTGACCGCATACGAATGCCGCCAGATTTCCTCGCCGTCCTCGAGCGAGAAGCACCGGAGCGCGTCCGCACGCTCGGTTTCGTCGTAATCCAGCACATACACCCGGCCGTTGAGCACCGCCGGCGCGGCATGGCCTTCGCCCATCTCGACAGACCACAAAATGCGAGGGCCGTCATCGCCGAAGCTGTCTGCAAGAGCGTAATCCTTCTTGTAGATATTGTCATGATCAGGGCCGCGAAAATGGGGCCAGAACCCGGGCAAATCCGAAGGAACTCCGCCAAAAACCTGAAACTCCCCTGTAAGATCCGTTGCAATATCAATCAGATCCGCCCTGTCGGGCCGCCCATCGCGTCCCGGCAGGTTCATCGCCAGACCGCTTGCAGGCTCGTAAGAAAGCCACAGGTGAAGCGCTGTGACCGCCGCAAAAACAGTCACAAGTGCCGCCAGTGCGGCGGCGGTGCGGCTTGTCCTGGAAATATTCATGTGCTTATCCACGTGATCGCGTGCTGCGGGGGCGCGCTCACAGCCCGCGCAAATCGAGGCATTTGAGCTGCGACTGGTCGCGCAACAGAAGTTTGCCCTGCGACAGGGCCATGGGCGCCCACATTTGCCTGTCGTTGAAAATCTTGGCTCGAGCCAGTTCCTTGTATCCTTCGGGCGACGGCTCGACAAGGTGAAGGATACCCGTCCTGCCGTCGAGAGTGATGATCATGCCGTCGGCCAAGAGCAGGCTGCCGCGCTCGAACCGTGGCAGGCCGCGCGTGTCCCGCGTGCGCCACAGCCGCTCGCCATCGAGCGTCATGCACAGCATGCCGTCCGAACGTCGGTTCGCGTTGCTGTTCGCATACAAATGGCCTTCGTAAAACAGCGGCTGATGAATCTGGCTGCCGCAGTCGTCTGTCGTGAACAGTTCCGTCACGGTGAACGCCCCGCCTTCCCGCTTGATCTGTATCATGGCGGACCCCGCATCGTAGCCGCCTGTAATGAACAGCCTGTCGTCAGGCAGTGTCACGGGATACGCGATAGGGATTCTGCACCTCCAGCCGTCATAGGTCCACAGGATTTCCCCGTTTTCGACGGAAATGCCTGCGGTGCTTCCGTTAGCCGCTATCATGACGGCTTGTTCGACCCCCGCGAGGGTTGTCACCACCGGCGAGACGTATCCAACTCCCCCAAAGCCCGGGCTCTGCCACACCAAATCGCCCGTATCCTGGCGGTACGCGGCGACGAAAGCCTCTTCGTGTTGTGGCGCAACGATTACCAGCTCGCCCCACAAATACGGCGCCTGCGAGGCGCCCCAACGCGGCGTCCGGCTGCCGAAATCCTGCAGAATATTCCTGCGCCACACCGGTTCGCCCGTCGCTCGGTCTATACACAGGAAATCCCCCAGCATGCCGACCGTATACACGTGTTTTTCTGCCACCGTGGGAGGCGTTCGCGATCCGTCGTAACTTACGCGGCCCGGCGCATCATAAGCATACTGCCAGAGTTCCTCGCCCGTGGTCAGGTCAATGCACCGCAGGATATCCTGATCCCCTACACGGTCCAGCAGATACACTTCGCCATCACGCACGGCCGGGCCCGCGAACCCTTCGCCCAGCGAAAACGACCAGAGTTCCTTCGGCCCCTCCTCGGGCCACGACCGCA
>SLSB01000434.1 GCA_007130675.1 Candidatus Hydrogenedentota bacterium
GATGCTTTCGAGCGGGCCTTCGAGTTCGATTGACACACCGCCCGGCTGGTTGAGCACGTACCCCGCCAAACCCAAGCGCGTGGCAAGGCCATAGACGAAAGGACGAAACCCCACGCCTTGGACCGCGCCGGAAACGGATATGTGGATGCGTGTGTTCATGGAAGGGCTGATTGTACGGTATTGAGGCTTGCCGCCGCGAATCAGCTGCAGTGGCGAAATTAAGGAAAGGCGGACACGGACCTATAGGCTCGTGTGACCTATGGGATATGGTTCCGGGCAAGGGTCGGTGAAAGAGCAGGCGTATTCCGGGAAACGAGGGTAAATCTGTTGACAAAAGGGTCGTTGGGTCGGCGGAGACGGGCGATGTGATGCGCGAAACGAGGGTTATTTAGTTGGCGGATGTCGGCGCAATGCGCATTTTTAGCATATTTGTGGTGGTTTTTGATAAGAGTAGAGTGGGAAGCATCGTGTTGGGCGGGGTCAGGAGGTGAGAAAGTGCGAAGGGTGTAGGGTGATTCGGATTTGGACGGCTAACTTCCGTTTTCTGCCTGCGCGGCCTTGCGAAGATTCTCGGCCTCAAGAAGGTCTTGGGGTCTGCCGCTGGCAATTTTCGCACGCAATCGGTGGTCTCTCGATATGAAGGGAATGCAAAGCCCCGCCACATTGGATTCCTGGCGCTTCTTCCATGCCTGCTCGAATTCCACGCCTGGAATGGACATCATGATATCCAGCCTGAATGGTGGCCTGCCCATCTGGTAGAAATGACGTCTGTCCGTAAAGTTGCGCGGTTTCAGGTTGGTCAGGGGAGCGCCAAATTCCTTCAGGGCTCGGAACACGGCCTGTGCATTCAGTTCGTCGGTAGCGATCCATAGGTCGAGGTCTTTGGTGAAGCGTGGTTCCGTGTATCTCATTACTGCATAGCCGCCAACGATGAGATAGCGCACGTTATGTTTGGCCAAAATGCTCAACAGTTCTTTGAAGTCTGGGCTCGTCAACATGTCCGTGCCTCAGGATTAGGTAGTCTTGGATCATCTCGAGGGCCGCGGCAAAAATGGCCTCTTCTCCCTGGGCTTGCCAGAATGCGGTGTCGAAGGTGTCTTCCCCTTCATCAAGCCGACGATAGGCTTCTTGAATGTCGCTCACATTGGTCTCCTCGAGATCAGCGCTTGCGTGCAGTATAGCACGGCTGCGTTGAGGCTGCCATTCGCGAGGGGGAATCGCGAGGGGGAATCCGTTTCTTGTTCGGCATAATTTGACAGAGGCCGGAAAGTGTGGTACATTTTTTCTGATTTGACAGCCCAGAGGTATATTATGCCTTTTCGCGCCCAATCGCCTGTTTTTTGCGGTTTTTTTGTTAGGACACCGTTTGAAACGAGGCGGTCTTGTCTCAGGTTGACTTGGATATCGCTCTTTTTGTGTGCTTTCTGGAATTCGGGCCGCCGGTGTTCGGGTGCAAGCCGCGGCGAGAAGGAATGCGCATCAGCTGGTCGAGCTCGAGGGGCTGTGGCTGTGCCGTGCCGAATGTTTGGTTAACCGGAAATTCTTGTCGTATACACTCGCGCTGCTTTGGCTACGTACAACAAAGAAACCATCAACAACGTTCTGCACGCCACTGACATTGTGGACGTGGTAGGGCGTGCCGTGGAACTTAAACCAGCCAGCGGGGGCCGGTTCGTGGCACTGTGTCCGTTTCATCATGAAAAGACCCCGTCGTTTACCGTCAGCCGGGACCGTCAGGCCTACCACTGCTTCGGGTGCGGTAAAGGCGGGGATGCCATATCTTTTTTGCGCGAATTCGACGGGTTAAGCTTCACGGAAGCGGTGCACCGCCTGGCCGAGGACGCGGGCATTCGCCTCGAAGCCGAAAGTCCCCGCGGGAGCGGAGAGGATCGTCAGCGTGCGCGGCTGCTCGAGGTCAATAGCTTTGCGGCGAAGTATTTCGTCAATACGCTCCGCGACCCGCTGAAAGGTGGCGAGGGGCGCCGGTATTTGAATGCGCGCAATCTGCGGGAAGAGACGCTCGAGCGGTTCGGTCTTGGATATGCCGTGGATGCTTGGAGCGCGCTGACGGATGCGGCACGCGTGGAGGGCTATGATGAGCGGCTGCTCGAGGCCTCGGGTTTGGTGCGCCGCGGCGACCGGGGGTCGTGTTACGACTTTTTCCGGAACCGGCTGATGGTGCCTATTCGCGACACCTCGGGGCGGGTGGTGGCGTTTGGCGGCCGGGACCTCGGCGGCGAATCGCAGGCCAAATACATCAATACGCCGGAAAACGCGGTCTACAAGAAAGGCAGGATTCTCTACGGCCTGTACGAGGCACGGGAGGCCCTGCGCAAGACCAAGCGGGCTATCCTTGTCGAAGGCTATTTTGACCTCTTGCGACCGTTTGATGTGGGCATCGAGAATGTTGTCGCAACGTGCGGCACGGCCCTGACGCCGGACCAGGCACGGCTGTTGCATCGCTATGTTACTGAGGTAGTAATTGTTTACGATGGCGACCGTGCTGGAATTCAGGCGGCGATTCGCGGTGTTTCTGTTCTGACGTCGGCTGGTCTGAGCGTGCGTGCTTTAACGTTGCCCCAAGGGCAGGACCCTGATGATTTCATCAAGGCTGAAGGCTCCGAGGCGTTTTGTGATCTGGTGGATTCCGCGCCGGATTTCGTCACCTTTTATGTCGAGATGAGCCGCGATCGTCTGGGCAGCATCGAGGGCCGTACAAGCGTTGCCCGGGAGCTTTTTGCGATCTTGACCAGCCTGGACGACGAACTGCGCCGCGAAGAGTATCTCAAGCGTATGGCAGACACTTTGAATCTCAACGAGTGGTCGGTGAGAAGCGAATACCAGAAGACCTTGCGCCGCACGGCGCGTCAGCTGGCGCGTCGTGAGGAGGAATCCGCTGTCAGTGGCAACAGAATATGCCAGGATGAGTGTGATTTTCTGGCCGCAATCATGAGTATCGAGCCTTTCCGCGCCAAAGCCGCGAGAGTTCTCGAAAAGGCCGAGCTTCTGCAAGGGCCTATGGTAGAGGCGCTTATGAAGGTTCTAGCTGGCGCAGGGCCGGAAAGCGTCCACGAGTTCGAATCCGATGAGGCCCGTTCGCTCTATACCGCCGCGGCCAACCAGCCTGCGCCCGAGGCCGAGCGCGCCGAAAAACTTGTCGAGAAACGCCTTGCGAGGCTTTTGCGCGACGGTCTTGTTCAGGAGTCGGCCCATATTCAAGAAGCTATCCGGCAAGCCGACAGCGCGCACAACAGCGAACATGTCATGGAACTCCTGGCACAAAAGATGAGCATAGATAAACGGATTCAGGAGCTCGGCGCCACGTGAGGCGCCGGTTGGCAAAGAATGCATGAAGAGTTGGTTTTGCAGGCCCCATAATCGGTGATTTGGGAATCTGAAGAAATCTGGAGCAGGATTGCACAATGCCTATCAGCAGCAAGAAACAGACGAAACTGGACAGTAACCACAAACGGCAGGCTTTGGACTTGGCCCAGGAGAAAGAGGGCAAGCTGACCTACGATGATCTCAACGAGATGATGCCTGAGGGAGCCTCCGCCGAAGATATCGACGAGATGATGGTCATGCTCAGCGGTATGGACATCGACATCGTGGATGAGTTCCGCGTCGATTCCGAGACGCAGAAGAAGAAGCAGCAGCGCGAAAAGCAGTTGCGGCGCGCCCAGGCCAAGCGTGACGCTGCCGCTACGCGCCTCGAACGGGCCGATGATCCAGTGCGCATGTATCTGCGTGAAATGGGTCGTGTGCCCCTGCTGACCAAAGACCAGGAAGTAGCTATCGCCAAACGGATCGAGCAGGCCGAACTCGAACTGATCGACGTGCTTCTGCACACCCCGTACACGATGAAAGAAATCGGGATGATTGCCGCCCGGATTCTCGCCGGGAAGCTCGACTTTGCGCAAATCACCGACATCGAGACTCCAAAACACCAGAACGAGCTTATCAACCAGTTGCCTAAACTTATGGAGCAGATAGCGCAAGCCGAGACCGACATCGAAAACCAGGAAAAGCGCAAGCGCCGCTCCGGTCTCTCCGAAAAGAGCCTTGCCAACATCGACAGCAAGATCATGGCAGCCCGTGAGCGCCAGATCGACGTCATCAAGACGCTCAAACTCAAGACCAAAGAAATGATGAAGATCGCGCGCAAGATCAAGAGCCTGAAGCGGCGGATCGCCTCCGCGCGCGACGAAATCGACCGGATCGAACGCGAAGTGGGTTTCATTGCCGAGGAGATTCACACCATGGCCGTGAAACTGCGGCGAACAGCCTCGAGCGCGAAAAAACTTGGCGTCGACCGCGACCTCATCTTTGACGCCGAGCGCCGGCTGCTGCTCGCCCAGCGCAAGATTGATCAGATCGAATCCGATGCCAAGCTTCAGGCCGATGACATCACCGCGCTTATCGACACGATTCGCGACAAAGAAGAGAAGATCTACAAGGCCAAGATGGAACTTGTCGAAGCCAACCTCCGGCTCGTCGTCAGCATCGGCAAAAAGTACACCAATCGCGGCATGTCGTTTCTTGACCTTATCCAAGAGGGCAACATCGGCCTCATGAAAGCCGTCGACAAATTTGAATACCGCCGCGGCTACAAGTTCAGCACGTACGCCACGTGGTGGATTCGCCAGGCGATCACCCGCTCGATCGCCGACCAGGCGCGCACCATCCGCATTCCCGTACACATGATCGAGTCCATCAACAAGCTGGTGCGGACCAGTCGCCGCCTCGTGCAGACCTATGGCCGTGAGCCGACCGCCGAAGAAATCTCTGAGGAGATGGGCATGTCGGCCGACAAGGTCCGCAGCATTCTTAAAATTGCCCAGGAAGCCATCAGCCTGGAAACCCCCGTCGGCGACGACGGAGACAGCAATTTCGGCGACTTCATCGAGGATAAGGGCGCGGAATCGCCCGCTAACGCCACCGCCTTCGCCGTGTTCCAGGAACAACTCTCGGAAGTGCTCGGCTCGCTCACCGAACGGGAAGAAAAAGTGCTTCGGCTGCGATTCGGGCTCGGCGACGGTTATCCTCGCACCTTGGAGGAAGTCGGCAGTGTCTTCAACGTCACCCGCGAACGCGTGCGTCAAATCGAGGCCAAAGCATTGCGCAAAATGCGCCACCCGACGCGCGCCCGCGAACTCAAACCGTTCCTCGACTGGAGCCTCGGGCAATAACCATGCTATCCTAAGACGTTTTGCGGGCCCGTAGCTCAGTGGTTAGAGCAGGTGACTCATAATCACTTGGTCGTAGGTTCAACTCCTACCGGGCCCACCAATTATATCAAGCACTTACGCGAGGGCGTGGGTCTTTTTCTCTTTCAGAGGCCATGGCGTCTTCGTGCTTTTCACCCCCCAAAAAAGTAGTTCCGACCACGCTCATCATGCCATCGCTGGATTTTTTGTGTTAGGGGCGCCCAGGTTTATGACGCGCCCATCTGGACTCCGGCGACAGGGGTCTGGCAGGCGGGGCAGGCGCCGTCTGGCGCATGGTTTTTTCTGCTGCCGAATCCGCTTCTTTCTATGATAAGCATACCGCAGGCGTGGCAGCGCGTGTCTTGATCTTCTCCTGCGAGGTTTCCGATGTAGATGTACCTCAGCCCTTGCTCTTTGCCGATGTCGCGGGCGCGTGCGAGAGTCTCCCGTGGCGTGGGCGGCCTGTCGGTCATCTTGTAAGCGGGATGGTAGCGGCTGATGTGCCATGGTGTTTCGGGTCCAAGATCGCGGACTATGAACCTGGCGATTTGGCTCAGTTCGTCGTGACTGTCGTTTAAGTCTGGGATGATCAGGGTGGTCACCTCGAGCCAAATGCCATAGTCTTTGATGCGTTTCATGCTGTCTAAGACGGGTTGCAATCGCGCGCCTACATACAGCCGGTAGGTGTTGTCGTTGAATGCTTTTAGATCGATGTTTGCGGCATCGAGCAGGGGGTGAAACTCTTCGAGCATCTCGGCGCTCATGAACCCGTTTGTGACCAGGACGTTGAGTAGTCCGCGCTGCTTGGCGAGGGCGGCCGTATCGTAGGCGAACTCGAAATAGATGGTCGGTTCGGTATAGGTGTATGCGATGCTGCGGCATTGCGACGCGCCTGCCCGCTCGACGATTTGTCGGGGCGGGGTTTGAGCGCCGCGGATGATGTGGTGGTCGCGGGGCATGGCCGAGATGTCAGCGTTCTGGCACCATGTGCATCGAAAGTTGCAGCCCGCGGTCGCGATGGAATAGGAGAGTGTGCCGGGGGCGACATGATAGAGGGGTTTTTTTTCGATGGGGTCGATGTTTTCGGCCAGCACCTGGCCATAGACGAGGGTGTAGAGGGTGCCTGAGCGGTTTTCGCGCACGTGGCAAATCCCGCGGCCTTCGTCTTCGATGAGGCATTCGTGTGCGCAGAGATGACACTTGACCTGGTTTCCTTTGCGTTTCTCGTAGAGTCTGGCTTCTTGCATGAGCCTACCTCCCGCGTCTGAACCTTTGCAGGACCGAGTGTGTGCCCTCGGTTTCGCTGTCCGGTATTTGCATTCAGTATACGCCACAACGGGCTGCGAAGACGGTCTACCTTCATGGTGTCAGCTCGTTGTGTTTGCAACTTGCGTGCCCGGACGCGTAAGGGGGCTGTTGATGAAGTGGAATGCGCGGGCACGCGTGTAGATATTACGCAGCACGTATAGAAGCGTGACACCGCTTATTCTGTGTGACCGCAAATCCTGCAGCTACGCGCAATCTAGAGGGGAATTCTGTACGGCACGGTTTTTGCGCTTATGACGAGTTGGCAGCGGAAGAGAAACAAAGATGGGCGGCACGACGTCGCGGAAAGGCGGTAGTGGGATGACCACCGAACACGAACTTATCAGTTCGGAAGCTTCGCTGGCCGAGGCGGCAGAGACATTTCTCAGCACAACCACGGAGACCCTCTGGGTGTGCGAAGAAGGGCAGCCGGTCGGTGCAGTGACGGCTCAAAATTTGTTGCGTGCGTTTCTGCGCGGGCTCGATGCCTCGACCACGCACGTAACAGAGGTGATGGAAGGAAAAGAGCATTTTGCGCCGAAGGGCCGGGCCAGGAATTCGGTCGGTTGCGCGTCGGCTCGAGGCTTTGCCGTAACCGACCGACAGTGCCTGCTGTTGAGCGGAGCCGCGGGCTCCGGCAGCCAATAGGCGAAAAAGATCACGTAGCGAAAAGAGGAGCAGAACAATGGGAATTGCAAAAGTTATCGAGATTAGTTCTTCGTCGGCGGAAAGCTTTGAAGATGCCATAGAGCAGGGCATAGAGCGTGCAAGCACGTCGGTCGAGGATGTGCGCGGTGCTTGGGTGAAGGAACAGAAGATCGTCGTGGAAAACGGCAAGATTGTGGAGTTCCGGGTGGATCTCAAAGTGACATTTATTTTGAAAGAATAGGCAGTGTCGAGCAAGAGCGGGAGGTGTTGCGATGTTTGTAGTGGACGTGCTTTTCGCGCTGGTCGTGGCGCTGATACTTACGGTCATCCTGGTGCCCCTGATGGGCTGGGGCCGGCCGGGCTATGAAGCCACGTGGCGCACGGCGGTCTTGGTGTTTCTTCTGCTGTTTCTTTTCGCCTGGGCAGGAGGGGTGTGGCTTGCGCCATTTGGGCCAGTCATGTTCGGCGTGTACTGGTTGCCTTTTGTAGTGGTCGCGGTTTTGTATGCTCTGGTGCTTCTCATAGCGTCTCCACCGCGGCCTCCGGGGTCACGCACTCGCGGGCCGGTGACAAATGCCGCCGCGGAGGCCAAGCGCGAGGAAGTGGCCGCGACGGCTTTCGGTTTGTTCTTCTGGGTTCTTGCCGTACTCCTGGCGATAGCGCTTCTCGTACATTACCTGCGTTAAGGAAAGCCGTATGCAAACACTCATATTTGAAGCGGAAGAGTGGGAATGCCCTGCTTTTGAGGCCATGCAGCCCGAGCATGAGGTGCGGTGCACGCCGCAAACCCTCGATGCCAGAAACGCGAGCGAATATGCCGGCGCGGAAGCAGTATCTACGTTTATCTACTCGAGTCTCGGCAGGGCAGTCCTTGAGCAATTGCCTCGGTTGAAGGTGATCAGCACCCGTTCGACAGGGTTTGATCATATTGATCTCGAGTATTGCCGTGAGCATGGGATTACGGTCTGCAACGTGCCGGATTACGGCCAAAACACGGTTGCCGAGCATGTTTTCGGTCTCTTGCTGACCATCAGCCATAAGCTGTATGAGGCGATTGATCGAACGCGGCGGGGCAATTTTTCTCCGACAGGTCTGCAGGGGTTTGATTTGGCCCACAAGACGTTCGGCGTTATCGGCACCGGCGATATTGGCTTGTGCGTCATTCGCATCGCCAGGGGGTTTGACATGCGCGTGATTGCGTGTGACATCAAACCAAACCCCGAAGCAGCGGAAGAGCTCGGTTTCGAGTATGTGGACATGGATGAAGTGCTCCGCGAGTCGGATGTTATCAGTTTGCATGTGCCCGGAAACAAGCACACCCATCACTTGCTCTCGAACGACGAATTCGACAAGATGAAAGACGGGGCGGTCGTTATCAATACGGCGCGCGGCTCGATTATCGACATCCAAGCCATGATACGTGCTCTGGCCGAGGGCAAGCTGGCCGGGGCGGGCCTTGATGTGTTATCCGAAGAACCGGTGATCCGTGAAGAAGCCGAATTGCTGCGTTCTGTGTATCAGCGCAAACACAATCTCGAGTCGCTGCTGGCCGATCACGTGGTGTTGCGCTTGCGTAATGTTATTGTCACTCCCCACAGCGCCTTCAATACAAAGGAAGCTGTCGGACGCATCATCAAGGTAACGGTTAACAACATCGAGGCCTATGCAAGGGGCAATCCACAGAATGTGGTGTCGGAGCCATAGACCGGTATCAACCGTTGGAAGAATTTTATGCCTGAACTGCCTGATGTAGAAGCGTTCAAGCACTATCTCGATGCGACCTCGCTGCATAAGAGCATCGTCAAGACGTCTGTGCATGATGAGCGTATTCTCAGCGGCACCTCTCCCCAGCAATTGGGCCGCCGCCTAAAGCATGCAACCCTTGATGGTTCGCGCCGTCACGGCAAGTATCTCTTTGCTCATATCTCCAAATCATCTTGGCTCTTGCTGCATTTCGGCATGACCGGCGCCCTGGCCTATTCTGGGACGGAAGGAGAATTGCCCCGACACACGCGTGTGAGTCTGGATTTTGAAAACGGGGGACGGCTGGCATTTGTCTGTCAGCGCCTTTTGGGAAAACTCGAAGTGATAGATGGCGTGGACGCTTATATTGAGGACCAGGGGCTCGGGCCTGACGCGCTCGATGAACGGCTAACTCCCGAATGGCTGTTTGAACAACTATCATCGCGGCGTGGATCGCTGAAATCAGGCCTGATGAACCAATCCCTGATGGCCGGAATCGGCAATGTGTACTCCGACGAGATTTTATTTCATGCGAAGGTTCATCCCGGCATCCCCTGCAACGAGCTCAGCAGGAAACAGGTGGCTCATCTCCTGCGTGTCATGCAGCGCGTGCTTAGAACCGCTGCCCGGCACAATGCCGACGTAGAGCGGTTTCCTTCCTCCTACCTGACGCGCAAGCGCGAAAAAGGAGCGCGATGTCCGCGCTGCGAA
>SLSB01000257.1 GCA_007130675.1 Candidatus Hydrogenedentota bacterium
CGTCTCTTCGGCAACTTCGGACTTCCTTTCAGAGAGCCCGAAGGAACTCGCCGTCAACGCCGCGCCTCCTTCTTTGCCTGTATTGAACAAACGGTCACAGGCCGGCGCAAAGTGATTCCAGTCACAAAGGATCGGCTTGATGCGCAGATCCGGGCAGGCCGTGCGGACCGCCTCGAGCGCCGCCGCATCCAGGGGGTCGACCATGGCGACCGTGAGAATCGAACCCAGTTTGTCGATCGGCAGCAAACCGTGTTCGAGGCAGACCTCCTCGGGGACAAGGCTCAGCAACTCTTGGCTGATTTGGTAGTCGGCCAGGCTGATATGCGGGATTTTGCACTGCTTGACCAGAAACGAAATCAGGTCGTTTTGCTTGACATACTCGAGCTCGACCAGGATTTGACCAAGAAACCCCCCGCTTTTATCTTTCCGCGCGAGAGCCTCATTCAGTTGTTTCTGCGAAATGATGCCCTCACTGACGAGCATCTCCCCCAGCATCCGGCGGTTATCGGGTCCCGTGGAAGCGGCGGCATTATCGGGCGCTGAAGAACCCGATGCAGAACGCGACGCCTCGCTTTTCGACCCAGACGAAGTGGCTTTTTGTCCAGCGCCGGCCTTGCCTGAATCACCGTTTTTGTCTTTTCGCCAGTTAAGCATTGCTTCGTTTCACCTGTATCGAGGCCTGCGAGGCCTCGAATCCCCAAACCTTCCGTATCGCTTTGATTGTACCACCTCCAGAAGAAGGCGTCAAGTAATTTATAAGGTGTAACGTGTTGAATGCCAACTATTTGTCTTGGCGACAGATTTTCGTCGGCAGAATTCACACCCATGACGCGCGGCACAATATATGGGCCATTTCTTGCCGGTAAACACCAGATATGGTAGGGCTATAGACATCGAAACGGCATGGGTGACTCGCTGCACTCAGGGATTGACGGGCATGCCCGAACGCATGGATTCATTGGCGGCCAGCGTGACCATCAGCGATTTGACGGCATCGCTGTAATTTGAACGGATTCTGTTGCGCTTCTGCGTCTTCACTGCATCGATGAAAATGCGCCCTTCTTCCTCGAACCGATCCACTTTCGAATACATCTTGGTGGTCTTGCCAGGCTCGCGCAGCGTAAGGCTGCCGTTCTTGAACGCTACTTCCAAGTCGGGGCATACAAGATCGAGCCCGGCCAACGATCGGCTTCCGTTGACGCATGACGAAGATACGGAACCGGTCGCACCGTTCTTAAACCGCAGCGAGACCACGCTGCTGTCGTGAATGTCGTAATCCGACACCTTGCTCATGCACCCGGTCGAGGCAACGGCATGCACTTCCTTCACCTCCCCGCATAGATAGCGCAGCAAATCGAAGATCTGGGTGCTTTGTTCAAGCACCTGCCCGCCGCTCTTGTCCATCTGCCGCCACCATGACGATGCAGGCATTCCCCCGCGCCAGAAACCGGTGGCCAGCGCAATGGGACGGCCCTTGAGTTCCTTGCGGGCCGCGGCCACCGTTTCGTAGTACCGGAAACAATACCCCACACTGCAAATGATCTTCGCGCGGCGGATGGCCGCCGCGGTCCGCCGCGCAGCCTCCTTGGTCAATGCAACCGGCTTCTCAATAAACAGGTGGATGCCGCGCTCGGCGGCAGCTTCTTCCATGCCGCAATGCGCGTAAGGAGGCACCAACACAAAAACCGCATGCGGCTTCGCCTTGTCGTACATCGCCCCGAACTCGCTGAACGCTTCGCCGCCAAATCGGCTGGCAGCTTGCTCGGCCCGTTCAAGCACGACATCGCAATGGCCCACAATGTTCACGTCGGGATGTTTGCTCATATTGGCGCCGTGGACCTGGTGAATCCCGCCGCATCCTACGAACGCCACCTTAACCATCGTCTCGCCCCCTTGTCTATGCGCTCTCCCAGCCATACCACGGCCACACATGGCGGGGCCGGCCGTTTCCACCCGCACGAAAACCAAGTTCTGTGCGCCTTCATCAGCATGCCGAGCAGACGTTGTGTGGCACTGTGTACTGTTTTCGCGAACGCACTGCCTTCTCTGGAAACGGAAGCCCAACCGCATCCCGAGGCAGCGTCTGCCTTCCGCGCCGTGCAGCCCTGGCTGGCAGGGCAAGCCGCTCATGTCTCGGAGAAGCCCAAGCAGATTCATGATGCCGGCATGAAGAGCAATAGACGAAGAAAGCCCATCACCCCGAGTCCCAAAATCTCCGCCGCGAGCCCCAATAGCTTAACTTCATTTTACCAGACACTCGGCAGGAATCAAAGGCGCAGCCATGCAAAAAAAGACTGCAGAAACTCGCAAACCCGGACATTTCGCTTCTTTCAGAGATCATGTCTGCGCATTTATCACCAACTCAGACGTGCCTGACTTGATGAGAAGCGGCCAATGCCGCCCGAGTGCTCAGCCAGTGGCGGGTCAGTGGATGGCGTGCGCCCCGGTGATTTCCAACGTGCGCGAAACTTCGGTCAGATTCCCCGCGGCATCGGTCACCCGCACCGTGATCTCGTTTTCGCCCAGCGGCAGGTCTTCATCCTGCTGCCAGATGACCGCCCCGGAAGCAAACGGGTCGTATTCACACAGGAGCCATTTACCATTCGCAGTCACCCGGATGTCCGCAATACCGCTGGCATTGTCACTGACCCGCGCGCGGATTTCCGGGCGCCTGTTGGCAGCCGGGGGAGCATCCGCGGCGGGATGTGTCAGCGTCACGGATGGCGGGGTCAGGTCGGCCATCGCCGCGAACACGCCCAAGTTTGACGTGCGAACCACCAGGCGGCCTCCGCTCCGATCGGTGTCCAGCCGGGACCATTCCGAACCGGATTGGCGATATATATGCACCTTGGAAAGGTCGCCGGCAGTATCAGGCTGCGGGAACGAGATCTCGAGCGGAGCGTCCACGGGCGCCGCGGCAGGCCACACAGCGTACGCGTTTCCACGCGATACGAGGCCCGATGTGGGTGCCGCCTCTGTTTCGGAAACGCGCACGAAAAGCGTGCCGAAAGGACTGCGCGCATCGGCCCGGAACACCAAATCCCCCGAGCGCACAACGCGGCTGCGGCCCCGTTGAAACACTTCGACCGTCTCGGTATATGGCGGCAGCCGGGGGTGCTCGACCGTTATGATAAGCTGCCCGTCGTCCATGTCTGGGTCGATGACCGCCCGGAATACCTGGCCATCCACCCGCCGAAACGCTGGCTCAGGAACAAAATCGAGCCCGACACACCGCAACACCGGCGTCTCGGGTTCTTCATCGGGAAACCGCGCCGTCACCAGGAGCCACTCGCCGAAACAGTCGATCTCTACACGCCCCAAGGCGTCACTGCCGCGTGAGGCAGGCGCTTGCGGGCTCGTGCTGTCAGGCTCGATCCGAAACGGCAGCGATGCGCGATTGCCGAAAAAATCAATCGCCTCGATGTGCACATCGAGGGGCGCACCTGCCGCGTCAATCCACCCGTCGGTGTTGGAAACGGCGAAATTATCAGACCTGTTACCCGGCCACCGCCATTGCAGCAGAAAACGGCCTTCGGCAAGGTAATAGGGATGCCAGCTTACTCGGCCCGAGTTCATTGTTCCGTACGACAGGCGATCATTCTGCATGCGGAACACCTCGGTCCCGTTTACAGTCGTCCGCAGAATATGCACACCCAGAATGTTGGCGCCTTGGTTTGCCGGGTCGATTACGTCAACCGCAATGCCGATCTCGCCCCGGGCGCTCACGGGCGCGCTCGTGTACCGCCGGGCATTGGGCTCGTCGGAACCGACCTCGCGCACCTCGAGAACCACCGGCACCACATCGCCGTTCACCGTCGATTGCGCGTTCCGCGGCACCACAAGCGCCTTGCGTATGACCGGCGGGGTCTCATCGGGCCAGGAAAGGCCCAGTAAACGCGGGTTGATGGGACGGCTTTCCGCGTCGCGCACCTCCCAGTGCAGATGCGGGGCGCGCGTGCCCGAACGACCCGCATATCCAATCAGCTCGCCGCGCGCGATGCGAAATTCGCCCCGCTCAGGCATCAGGTCGACCGTATAACTCTCGCGCGCGTGCTGGGCGCGCCGCACATAAGCGCGCAAACTGCTCGCAAACTCTGCAAGATGCGCGTAGACCGCCGTATTGCCGTCGTCCAACCGCAGATAGACTGCTTTTCCATAACCCCAAGGCGAACAGCGGATGCGTGACACGTATCCATCGGCTGCCGCGCGCACCTCGGGGCCCACCCCGCCCGTGCGCAGGTCTATTCCCGCATGAAACCGCCCGCCTCGGCACTCCCCAAAACTCGAGGTGATCACCCGCGGCATATCGAGGGGCCAGTGATAAGGCTCCCCCGCCGCGACGAGAGTGAGCAAGAGCAGCGCTGTCGCAGTTATGGGCGCACCTCCAAACCCTCCGGCATATCTTGCGGCGCCAACATATCCAGCAGTTCGGGATGTGTGAGCAGTTTGCGGTCCAAATCAAGCGCGGTCTGGATCGCCCCTTCGCCTTCCGTCGCTTTGCGGCAAAACTCGTCGACCGCAAGATTGGTCTTATGCAGCAGCAGACGGCTCCGGATATACGGCGCGGCCCGTTCGTATGTCAGTTCTTCGCCGGGAAGAAGCTCGACCAGTTCAATGATGTGGTAGCCGTAACTGCTCTCGATAACGCCCGACACTTGGCCCGGGCTGAGCGTGCGTGCAGCATCCGCCATGAAATCCGGCATGGTATCGATGCGGGCCGGACCCATGTCGCCGCCCTGGCTGCTGAACGGCTCGTCGGACACGTCGCGCGCGACCGCCTGGAAACTCATCCCCGCCCGGATCCGGCCGAGAGCATCTTCGGCCTTCTTGCGGGCTTCCTGGCGGGCCGCCGCGGATTCGCTGCTCGTATCTTGCGGCGCCCGAACAAACACTTGGCGCAAATGCGCCCGATCCGACGGGCTTCCGCCTTGGCTGCGCAGCTCCTCGAACTGCTCTCTGACTTCTTCTTCGGTAACGGTCACGCCACTTTCTTCGGCGATGATCTCGCGCATCTTCTCGACAATGAGCGCCTGGCGCAGCTCCCCGAGCGCTTCCTCGCGAGTGGTGCCCGCCTGCTCAAGAATCTCCGCTTCCGACAGTGGATTTTCCGGGTCGGGCGAAAGAAAGTGGCCAAGCTGCTCCGCTTCCAGCGCCCACTGTTCCTGCACCGCCGCGTCAGAAACGGTGATGTTCCGCTTCTCCGCCTCCTGCAGAAGAAGTTCCTTCTCGATGAGCATGCGCATACAACGAAGCGCCAATCCAATGCGAAACGCATCGGTTATGGTTTCACCGGCACTCAACTGCTGATACCGGTTCAACTCGCTCGTATACAAATCAATAAAGTCTTCCGAGGGAATCGGCCGGTTATTGACCAGCGCCACGGGGCCCGCAGGCACAACATCCAGCACGATATCCAATCCTTCGAGACTCGGGGCCTGAGCCCACACGGCCAGACACAGGCCGGCGGCGCACGCGGCCGCCACGGCCATTCTCACGACATTCATTCCGGTTCTCCTAACCTTCTCTCGGTGGCGGCGGTTCGCCGGCTCCGACTGCGTCCAATACCTCTTCCTCAGCCTGCCGCGCCTTTTTCCGGGCACGCCGCTCGGCCCGGACCTCCGCGACCATCGTGGACACCACATAATGCACCGCAACCGCGGTGACAGCCCACGAAACCGCAAACGTCAAGGACACGCGATAGGCCGTTTCCACAAGATTCACCGAATACACAAACAGGTTGACGGCCAATACCACGGTTGCAAAAAACCACGCGACGACAAAGCCCAGTTTGTCGCTGTCGGGCAATATGACCCGCATGCCGCTTTGCTTTCTAGTTCCCGCCTTGGCCATGGTCTAATGCTACCACACGCCATGACCCAAAGGGCAACTGCGCGGGGGCAACTGCGGGCCATGCGATCCCGCGCCATCCTGGGCCTCGGATCACACGATGCCCTGATGGTATTCCTGGAGCGACCGGACGGGCGCCGCACCTTGTTTGCGGGCGGCAATGCCGCGCGCGGCAGCTATCGCCGCGGCTGTGGTCGTCACATACGGCACCTTATGTTTAATCGCCGATTTGCGAATGTATGAGTCGTCGTGCGCGCTCAATTTGCCGGCGGGGGTGTTCACCACCATCTGAATCTCGCCATTCGTAATCGCATCCGCGATGTTGGGCCGGCCCTCGTGAATCTTCTTGATGGGTTCCGCAACCAGCCCCTGCTCTTCGAGAAACGCACAGGTACCGCTGGTGGCGCGAATCGCAAACCCGAGGTCATGAAACTGGCGCGCCGCATCGAGGATGCCGCTCTTGTCGCCATCGGCAACGGTAATCAGCACCGCGCCTTCGAGAGGCAGTGTCGACTGGGCCGCCTCCTGCGCGCGGTAAAACGCGAGGCCAAACGATTCGGCCATCCCGAGCACTTCGCCCGTCGAGCGCATCTCGGGACCAAGAAGCGGGTCCACCTCGGGGAACATGTTGAAGGGGAACACCGCCTCCTTCACGCCGAAGTGCGGAATCTGGCGTCTTGCAAGACCCATGCTCGAAAGCGTTTCCCCGAGCATGACCCGCGTGGCGATGTTCGCCATCGAAATGCCGCAAACCTTAGACACGAGCGGCACCGTGCGCGAAGCCCGCGGATTGGCCTCGAGTATGTATACGGTGTCGTTCGCGATGGCGTACTGAATGTTCATCAGCCCGACAACATGCATCTCGATCGCGATCTTGCGCGTATACTCGGTGATCGTCTCGATGTGTTTCGCCGGGATGCTGATCGGGGGAATCACACACGCCGAATCGCCCGAATGCACACCCGCAAGCTCGATATGCTCCATGACCGCCGGCACGAATGCATCCGTGCCGTCCGCGATGGCGTCAGCCTCGACTTCGACGGCATTCGCGAGGAATTTGTCGATCAGAATGGGCCGCTCGGGCGATACATCGACCGCCGCAGCCACGTAATGCCGAAGCATCTCCTCGTCATGGACCACCTCCATGCCCCGCCCGCCCAGCACATACGACGGGCGAACCATCAGCGGATAGCCAATATCCGCGGCGATGGTCAGGGCTTCGTCGAGAGTGCTTGCCATGCCCGATTCGGCCTGCGGTATACCCAGGCGCTCCATCGTTTGCCGAAACTGGTCACGGTCCTCGGCCAGGTCGATGGTTTCGGGCGAGGTTCCCAGGATCGGCACCCCCACATCGCCCAGTGCGCGCGCAATGTTCAGCGGCGTCTGGCCGCCAAACTGCACGATCGCCCCCTCGGGTTTCTCCTTCTCGTAAATGCTCAGCACGTCCTCGACCGTGAGCGGTTCGAAATAGAGCTTGTTTGCGGTGTCGTAATCGGTCGACACGGTCTCCGGGTTGCAGTTGACCATGATCGCATCGAGCCCCTGTTCGCGCAACGCGAATGCCGCATGGACGCAGCAATAATCAAACTCGATGCCCTGCCCGATGCGGTTGGGACCGCCCCCCAGCACCAGCACCTTCTTGCCGCCGCGGACCCCCACGGTATCCGGCGCATTGTAGGTCGAATAGTAATAGGCCGCGTCCTCGACCCCGCTGACGGGCACGGCGTCCCACGCCTCGGCAACCCCCGCGCTGATTCGCTGCTCACGAATGCGTTCCTCGGGAATCCCCAGCAGTTTGGCCAGGTATTTGTCGGCGAATCCGTCTTTCTTGGCTTGGGTCAGGAGTGCGTCCGGGAGGTCTTTGCCTTTGCAGGCCAGTATGCGCTCCTCGAGCTCGACAAGCTCGCGCATCTGCTCGAGGAACCACCGTTTGATATGTGTGAGCCGGTGCAGTTCATCGATATCCGCGTCCTTACGCAGGGCTTCATACAGCACGAACTGCCGCTCGCTGGTCGGGTATTTGAGCAACGCCAACAGCTCTTCGAGCGGCTTCCCGTGAAAATCTTTGGCAAACCCCAGACCATACCGGCCGGTTTCGAGCGAACGGATGGCTTTCTGCAACGCCTCCTTGTAATTCTTGCCGATGCTCATCACTTCGCCAACCGCTCGCATCTGCGTGCCCAGCTTGTCCTCGATGTTGCGGAACTTCTCGAACCCCCAACGGGGAAACTTGACGACCACATAATCGCCCGAGGGGGTGTACTTATCGAGCGTGCCGTCGCGCCAGTAGGGAATCTCATCCAACGTCAAACCAGCCGCAAGCATCGCCGAAACCATCGCGATCGGGAATCCCGTCGCCTTCGAGGCGAGCGCAGACGACCGCGAGGTTCGTGGGTTGATCTCGATGACGGTGATGCGGCCAGACGCCGGATCGTGGGCAAACTGGACATTCGTACCCCCGATCACCTCGATGGCCTCGACGATATCGTAGGCGTGTTTCTGCAACCGCGCTTGAACCTCAGGCGCGATCGCAAGCATGGGCGCCGTGCAGAACGAGTCGCCCGTGTGCACGCCCATGGCGTCCACATTCTCGATAAAACACACCGTGATGATCTGGTTCTTGGCATCGCGCACGACCTCGAGCTCGAGTTCCTCCCAGCCAAGCACCGACTCCTCGACAAGCACCTGGCCCACCAAGCTCGCGGCCAACCCGCGCGCCGTAATGGTGCGCAGTTCTTCGATGTTATAGACCAGCCCCCCGCCGGTCCCCCCCATCGTATACGCCGGACGCAGCACGACCGGGTAGCCCAGCGTATCGGCGATGCGCTCGGCTTCTTCGACGGTGTAAGCAAGTTCGCTGCGCGGCATCTCGATGCCCAATTTGTTCATCGTCGTCTTGAACGCGTTGCGGTCTTCGCCGCGCTCGATGGCATCGATCTGAACCCCGATCACCTTCACCCCATAGTCGTCGAGCACCCCCAGGCGCGCAAGCTCGGAGGCCAGATTCAAGCCCGATTGCCCCCCGAGATTCGGCAAGAGCGCATCCGGGCGTTCCTTGGCGATAATCTCTTTGAGCGTGTTCGCGTTAAGCGGCTCGATATACGTGGCGTCCGCCATACCCGGATCGGTCATGATAGTGGCGGGATTCGAGTTCACCAGCACAATCTCGTACCCGAGTTTGCGCAGGGCCTTGCAGGCTTGCGTGCCGGAATAGTCGAACTCGCAGGCCTGACCGATGACAATTGGTCCCGACCCGATAATCAACACCTTCTGGATGTCGTCGCGGCGCGGCATAAGCTCCCCCTGTTCGTGTGTGCACGCGGTTGGATGCCTGCTTTCTCCGTCGGCGCCAAGAGCGGGCCGAAGGAAGAACAGGCTGATGCGCCGGGCGCCACCCGCCTCCCGGCTTTCAGGCGTGAATTAAAAAGAGTTCCGGTGGCGATGTCAAGAGCAATGCCTATATCACGTCGCCCTCGTCGTCACAATAACACGCATCCGTTTGAAACTTTTCCCATTCTGCCTTGAATTCCGAAAGCCCCTCGAGGTGTTTCAAGACCGCCTCGCGCCCACGAATCATCTGGCCATCATCTTCCAGCGCAGGCAGTTGGGAATCGTGCGGGAGCTCCGGGTCTTCAAGCTCTTCCACCACAACCACCGTGTGCGCCAGTGCCAGCCCTTCCAAAACCTCTTGAATGGCCGCACAATGCGGACACTCCTCGGTTCGGTAGAACGTTATCATGTCTCCCTCCGATTCCTGCAAAA
>SLSB01000665.1 GCA_007130675.1 Candidatus Hydrogenedentota bacterium
ACACGCTTGGCGATCGCGTCCACGTGGGCGCCCGCATCGTTGGAAGACAACACATAGATTGCATCGAGGTAGTCTTCCTGTGCTGGTGTAAGCGGCTGTTGCGTTTCCATATCCTGTCCCTGTCCAATGCATTCAGCAGAACGCCCCGCAAAAAGTTTGACCGCCCAAACAATAGCACGGCCGCCAGAATTTGTCAATGCTGTCGGCGCCACGGAAACAGCGCGCCTTGGCAGCACAACCAACGCGGGGAGCAGTTCTGGACAGGGCACGCCGTGAAAAGCTAATGCCGCAGATGCCTATTGTCTGTTCCGAACGCTTCTCAATTCTGCAATCGGTCCTTGCCTCTGCGGGCGCCGATGAGAACGATGCCTGCGAATGCCACGGTTACACCGATAAGCCCAGCAACCATGGCGGGGTTTTCGCGTACAAGCTCAGCAGCCTGGAGAATCGGGTCACGCTCTCTCTCGAGAGTCATGCCCTGGACCTGCTCCGCTTCAGCACCGACGCGAACATCATCTATGGCGCTGTTATAGGCATCGCGCAGCGCTTCCGGCAGCCGTTCGGCAATTACGTCGCGTAACAGGGCATTATCACAAATGAACCCCGTACAACCGGCATCATGGTCACGGACCAGTTCGGCGTGCAGTTCAGCCAACCGTTGGATTTGCGCGTCTGTCGCGTCCCAAAGCCCCTTGCGGCTTGTCTCAAGCATGACCGCGGTCATCTCCTGCAAAGCATAAGGGTTGACGTCTCTGAAGTACGCCTCCATATCAAGTTCATACTGATCTTCGATATACACGTCATAAAGATTGTCCCAGACTTCATTGTCGATGATTTCGGGGCGCATGGCGTTCCAACCGTAGGTGTTACGAAACGTTTCGGCGAAAACCTCTGCGGACGAGGCGCCGCCCTCCTGCAAATCGGTGATATATTTGGGGTTCAAAAGCGTTGAGCGTGTTTCGGTCCAGATGGCTTCTTTCGCACCCTGCATGCGCGGTGCATGGGGATTCCGCAGGTCGGCGAAGAAGGCGTCCGCATCCTCACCTGTGACATGACGTATGGCGACGCTCATACCGCCCATGAACTCATAGACGTGGTCCAGCGACAGCGGCCCCCACAGATTTGAGGAACGGGGATGCACGAGGGTGTCCGTGTCTTGCAAAGCAGCCTCGAAGGCACCCGCCTCGAAGCGTCCCCAGTGGTCTTCCGTATAGATGGCGCCCATATTGTTAATGTATTGCAGCGCGATCTCCGTATCTGTCTCCCACATATCTCCGGCCTCGACCAGCCCCATGATCCCTGCGCCGTAATTGCCGTTAATACCGCCGAAAACGCGGGCCGTGGACAATTCCTGCGCGTCCAGCGGCGACAGACCACTTTCCTTCATGACCCGTTCCGCGGTCAGGGTGCCGGCGCGCACATGGTTGATGATCTCAGGTGGGTCGTTGGCTTCGGAGGCCAGTTTCACGGCCCGGTTGATGAGGAAGATGCGCGAGGCGGCGGCATCCCGAAACTGCCCGGAGGTTTGCACCACGACGTCAATGCGCGGACGCCCAAGTTCTTCTCCGGGGATAAGGCGCACGTCATGGACAGCCCCGCGCGAGTTGCGCACGGGTTCGCACCCCAGCATGTACAGAACCATGGCAATTTCGACGCCTTCGGAGCGGATAAACTCGCCGCCCCACATAGTGATGGCCATTTTGCGGGGATACTCGCCGGTCTCGGCGAGTCGTTGCGCAATGGTGTCGCGCGCGAGGTTAACGCCGGTTTGCCAAGCGGCCTCGGTCGGGCAGCGTTCGGCGTCAATGGCGGTCAGATTCCTGCCGGTGGGTATGGACCGGGGATTGCCAATGGGGTCGCCACCCGTGCTGGGCGTGATGTACCCGCCATCCAGCGCTCGCACCACGCCTTCAAGTTCGGCTTTGGGCGAAAGCAACAGCGCCTCGCGATAGTCTTTGACGCTTGCCAAGGCCTCATAGGCGGCGCGTATGGCGTCCGCGACCCGTTTTTCGTCGGCACGCAGCTGCTCCAACCGTTCCTCGGCCTTTCTGACCGCGGCGCGCAAGCGCGATGGATGACGCATCAGCGCGGCAATGGCGCGTGCGTCCCCGCCCCGGGCCTCCAGGTCGTCGACGATGTCGTCTTGCCCCAGGAAGAACTCGATATGTGAGATGAACAATTCGAGCCGTTCCGATCCCCAACCGTCGGGAAGTCCCAGCGCATCCGGAGCGTCGGCGGTCCGGAACAGATCATTCCTTCGCGCCTCTTGCAAGGCTTGCTCCATGAGCGCAAGTCGCCTTTGCTTGCGTTGTGCCTCGATTTCCGCCAGATATTCGGGGTCGTCAAGAACCCGAAACACCTCCTGGCGGTTGGCTTCGTTCAACATCAATTCGATGAGTTCCTTGACTTCCTCTCGGGCCAAGTGGGCAAGCGCCTCGCGCATGGTCGGGATAAACCGCGCCACCCGCTGCGCCCGGGCCAGTTGATGGGGGTCCAGAGCAAGTTGGGCCTGCTCGAAGCGTTCATCGTCTTTCAGGGTCAGCAACAATTCCCTCAGCGAGGCATCCGCCGCCAGGCTAAGCGTCAGTTCGCGCGCACGCGGCAGATTCTCGGCGGCCTGCAACGACGGCCGCGCGCGTTCCCGTGCGGTCATGCCCAGCATGGCGGCGAAGAACTCGTCGTCCGTCATGGTCTGGTGGGCAAGGTCCCATTCGCGCATCCGTTCCAGATCTTCCGGCGCGAAAAAGTCTTCGGCCTGTTCGCGGCCGCTCAACACCGCGTCTATTTGCGCAAAGGCCCTCTGCCGATAGTTCTCATCAAAAAACACTGGGTCATCGATTTGTTCGGGCGTATAAACTTCACGGGCAACATCGAGCTGGGCCAAGCTCCAGGCGATCGGGTCAAGCGCCATGAGCCGCGTTGTTTCCTCGATCCTGTCTGGTGCGTAGGGCTCGCCCAGAGTGTACAGGCCGCGCGTGATCTTCGCCTGGCCAACTCCATAGAGATAATCATGCAGCTCGTCCATCTCATCGTCGGTCCAGAGCAAGGTATTCGGCTCGTCGTTGCCTACATCCAAATGGATGTCGAGTTCCATGGCCAGCTCGTTTATCTGTTCCCGGTACTGAGCGCGAACAGAACCATCCTCAACGCGCACCCAGCCGTCTATGAGTTCCTGCAATTCCCGAAGCGGCCCATAGGCTTCCGCTTCGGTAAACGGCGGCGTCAAGTGTGAGACGGTGACAGCATAACTGCGGCGCTTGGCGACAATGGCCTCGCCGATGTTGTTAATGACATAGACATAGGGATGCGGCAGATCGCCGACAAGCGCATCGGGCCAGTCCAAGTGGGATAGGCCGGTTTGTTTCCAGGGCGTAAACTCCAGACTGCCATGGGTGCCAAAATGAATGAGGGCATCCGCATTAAAACCGTAGCGTGCCCACAGGTATGACGCGATATACGGGTGGGGAGGCGCGGCGTTTGTGCCATGGACCAGCGCGTTCATGTCCTCGCCAATTCCCGGCGGCAGTTGCGGCAGCAATACGACATTGCCATATTGAACGCGGGGCAACGCCAAATAGGACGCTCCGTCGCGCTCGAGGCTGAGATACTTGCCCGGCGCCGGCCCGAAAATGCGCTCCACATCCGCCCAAAGGTCGGGATGCAAGGTCTCTCGCACCCAGGACAGATAGTCCTCGGTGCGCACCAGTTCGGGATCGCCCTCTCTCAGGAAGGCTTCGTAAGCGCCTTGGGCATACGGGCCCAATACACGCCCTTGACGGTCAATATCTTCCATGAACGCGTCTACCGACTCGGGCAGGGGGCCGGTATCGTAACCGGCGTCGCGCAACGCTTTCACCAAGTTCAACAGAGACGGCGCCACCTCCATGCTGCTGGCGACCATGGCACTTAAGCCCGGACCTCTATAGTAGAAAATGGCAACGCGTTTGTCCTGGTTATGCTTCTCACGCAACGCCAGCCAACGCTCGATACGGTTCAGCAACATCTCCAAACGCTCGGGTATGGCCTGTGATACATACAGCCCGTGTTCGTTAGGGTATTGCGCGGCGAACGCGTAAGGCTCGATGGCGCCGTCGAGTTCGGGCGTGACAATACTCTGGCTCAACATGCCACCCGACAGGCCCTGCTGGGTGGCCAGCCATTCGTGATGGGGCATGAAAACGTCAATGGGGGCAAGGACCGGTATATTCTGCTCCGTGAGCCACGCGGTCATTTCGTCGGCGCTGCCCGGCGCAAGACGCCCATGGGGCACATAGACCACAAGGTCGGGATTGATTTCCTTAAGAAATTCCAGGCGCTTCAGAAAACCAGACGTCGGGTATACGTTGAGATTGCGCGACTCGATGCCATCCACCAGGGCGCGCACATAGCCCCGGCCCTGGCTGCCCGCGCCCATAACAGACGTGACCAGCGCCACACGCGAACGCCCGGGTTTGTAATGACCGGCCCCAGCATACCATTCCTGGTAAGCCTCGGGCGAAGCAAAGATCGTTTCGCTGTGATTGTGAAACAGTCCGTCGCTGGGCACCTTAACCGCCTCCTCGACACTCTCAGAAAACAGTCTTTTGCCGTCCAGCACACGACGGCTATAGTTGAACAAACGCCGCAGGTTCTGGACGCCGCCATTGGTCAAATAGTCCGTTACCGCTTGGCGCTCATCGCCGCGCAAGGAAGTCACCTCGGTGGAATCATTGGTCATACCCGAAACGTAGACACGTGTACCCGCAATGGCGGCCCGCTCTATCATCTGCTGTTCTTCGGGCGACAACGTCAGGCCCATCCCGAAAATGATGAGCAGTCGCGCTTTGCGCAGGCGCGCAGGTGATAAATTGCCCCGTGCAATTCGGTCAATACGAATAAACGTATTGTCATTTGCCTCGAACATCTCGGCAACCTGGAAGTCCTGCATGTTGTAAAGCACGATATGGGTGGGGGAAATCCACATTCGCCATGCGGCATAAAGTGCGATAAACAGGAAAACAACAATACTGGAAGCCAAGCTTTTCTTTCCGAACAGTCTCATCTTCTTGCTCCATAACCCTGCATGCTTACCCAAGAACTGGCCTGCGAAAACATGGTGTACCTTGTTGTCGTGCGAGGCGGGTCCATTCGCCCGCGATTTCAGCGCTTTGCTTGATTGCCGTATCATTCATCAGCGGCGACTTCCTGGTTGCCCACGTCTGCGGGCTCGATAACGCTCAGATAGTCGCCCAAGGGCGTCTGAATGATGCGCCGCCGCTGTGCGTGAGTGATTTGTATGGGCCGCGCGTGGCGCTTCATCGCCTCCGACAATCGGACATCGCCGCTGGCGGACATAATCAGAATGCGATCGTCCGACTCGGGAAGCCGTTTCCGCAGTCGCGCCACTGTCCCGTAGCCATAAGCGCAGTGCCCCGCACCGCACAGCACCACGGCCTGGCGGCCTTGACCTTCTGCTGACAGGAGATAGCGGGCCATGGTCTCGGCCATGGTTTCGTCGCGGGCAACCTGGGCGGCGAACATGTTCTTCAGGGTTTCTTCGGTAACATGTCTGTGCACCATGAACTGCAGCGCAAGCAGATCATAGTAGGGCTGATCCTCCAGGTTGATGCAGGCCGGCAAGGTGGCGCGCTCCTCTTCGGATAATGCCGCCAGCCCCTCGCGGCCAATTCTGCGAATCACGGCAGTATCGGCATTGAGTGCCAAGATGGTTGCATGCCGGAGACGAGCTGATTCAAGTATGGGCCTGTAGTCTCGATAATTGCTCCAATGCGAGGCCCACTCCGTCTTTGCCGCCAGTTCTTCGAAGTCCAACTCACCCCTTGTGTAGCGGTCAAGTTCGGGCTGGAACCGCTGTTGCATCATCTCTATACCCACGACAAGCGGCCTGTCCCGCTCCGAGAGGGCAGAAATCACCTGGCGCTGCAAGCGGTGGTGTCGGTCAATACCGTGCCGCTCGCCGATATAGATGACCTCGACTTGAGACAAGTCATCCATCATTTCGTCAAACGCCACCGGTTCACCCGTATACAGATTCACCAACATTTCCGCCCGGTGCGCATCATCGTGGTGCGGTTCGTCCGACAAGAGAGCCGACAACGGGAGAATCAGGGCGGCAACGGCACATATGCTTCGTGTTCGATGTGACATTGTCTATTCTCCGTTTTCCGCTGACGGCGGGTCTTCAGTTTCCGGCACGTAGATAATGCGCCCGTCCTCCAACTGATACGCCACGCCCACGCGCCGCCCGCGCCCGTCGCCCGCGGCGTCGGTGGCGGTGTAGCGCTCGATTTCCTCCCCTTTTCTGATGATAATCTCCATGTCTTCCGTGCCGGGGTTCTTAACGATGGTGAAATCCGCCTGGGTCAGCATCTCGATCATCTCGAAGCGCACGACCAGTGCCACCATCAGCGCTACGGCAAAGACCATGGCCAAATCAAATAGATTCGCCATGCCGGAAAGGGGGTCTTCATCCTGCCAGTTCGAGCGCCGCTTCTTGAGCCGGGATTCTCTCATGCCGCCACCTCGCTCTTCTTGCTTTGGACACCACGGGCAGACTCTGCCGATGCCACCTCAAGCAGATAGCGCAACAGCTCGGAGTCGGCTTGTGCCCAGCGTCTCTTCAGCAGCTGGACCACCAAACCGACGGCGCCGATGAAGATGCCCAGCACGGTGGTGGAGAACGCGACTTGCATGTTCGCGGCCATGGAGGCGATGTCGCCCGCGGCAAGACCGACCAGCGCCGGCCCCATGGGTATCAACGTCCCCATCAATCCCAGCATCGGGCCGACGCGCATGAGCAGCACGGCCGACTCGACAGAACGACGGCAGGCGGCCTCGTAGTCACAGATGATTTTATCACCATGCACTTCATCCCACTTGGCCGCCTCGAGCGCCCCGATGGGCCTCCGTAAGCTTGAGCTCTCGGGGAGCGCATCTGCCAGAACCGCGCTCTTGACGCCTCCTTCGCGTGCGATATCGTTGAGTGTGTTCCACGACGTTCCCGCGCGCAGGCGCCGCGCGAACTGCCCGTACAGGTCGCCGATCAGCGCCAGCGACCACCCAAACGAAAGGAGCAGCAAGAGGATAACCGGCAAGAGCATTCCGGTAGACAGCCAATACAACACGTTAGTCAACATTGCCATGAATCATATCCCTTTCGCATTAATGCCTTGGCCGCCCCGGTGCCGGTTTTGCGCGGCAGCGGCCGCAAACACCAGGAAGAGCAGTACGAACACTGCAGTGGCCTTCCAATCAATGGTAATTAGACTTGCGGGCGGCGGCGCAGTATCCAGCAGTTGAGGAAGAGACATCGCCACCATAAGCAGCATGAACGCCATAAGCATGACCGCCTCCAATCGGAGATGCCATCGGCGCATGGTCAGTCGCAGCGCAAAAGCCGCCGCGCAGAGACCGATCAGTAGACCTGCGGCATAGAAAGCCGTCACCCGCCACAGTTCGACGGCAGAAGCATTGTTAAGCAAATGCAGATGAACACCCGCAATGGCGGCGACACCCGTCGGCGACAAAAGCACCCATAACGGAGTTACCAGCATGCCTGCCCGTCGCATACCGAGGTTTCGTGAAATGCGCCCAACTTTTTGAGAAATTGGCAACGATGGAAGCCAGGGCCACAGCAACACAAAGACAAACTGAAGAGCCGCGACCAGAAGAAGGAGACGCGAACCTGCCAGTGCAGCTGCAAGAAAACCTGCACCCACCAATGCCCACAGGGCGCCATACCCCCGGTTCCCCCGCCCAAAGGGTTCGTTTTCGACGCCACCCGGCGTTGCGTGGGCGTGCGCACGCATTACGGCCGCTGTCAGGAGAAGACTCAGGATGGCATCGAGGGCAAGGAGAGCGGAAAGGCTGGTTAAGACATCGCGGTACCCTAGCATATTCACCACCTGCATGAAACTCACGCGAATCACGAAGGGGTGAAGAACGAGCGGCACTACCGCGATCATGAGGCTGGCAGCAAAGATCTCCCAGCCTCGTTCCGCCAAACTCGCTTTCGCGGCGCACAGCAGCAGCGCCAGAAACAGCATTGCCCAGAGCATGTACGTCATGGTGTTCCTCTCCTCGGCCGATTCGCGGGGGCCGCCCGCAGACTTAAGCTCCGCGAGGCGGCCTGTTCCGCAACGAAAGTAGGCCGCAGACTAGTCTCACATTCCAGAAACACCTGCATCCCACGCACCGAGAAGAGAGGCGACATATTCGTTTACGGGCTGCTCGCCCTGCCCATCGGCGTACCGCATGAACTTGACGTGCCCATCCATAAACAGTACATTCGCGCCGCCCGGCACATGATTGAAGCCATCCGGGTGCGTACTGACGCGATCGAGCATCACGAAGATCTCGCTCTGGGCCATTGCACTGGCAGCGGGATTGTTGATGTCGGTGATCAAGAAGCGCTCGATGCCCTCACGAAGCCGGTAAACCGTATCACCACCGGCATTCCCCAGGCCGGGATACCCCGCCGCGGCCAAGTCAATGTCTTGGTCGGCGGGGTTGGGGTGAGTTTCCGGCGCCGGAGGCGGCGGCATCGCATCACCGATGGCCGCGTACCACGTTTGGGCCATCTGCAGGCTTGCCCTGCCGGGTGCGAAACCACTGCCTCCCATGGGAATCAAGTCCTCTGCGGGCGCATACGGATCTCCCGGATTGCACCTGTCAAACACCCAGCCCAGATAGTTGTACGAGCGGTGCGCAATCAAAAGACCCCGTGACCTGTCAAGAGTCCCAGGGGGGCCAGGAGCCGCAAAGACCCTGTGGATCTCGAAACCACCGTCGGGGCTTCTGAGGTCGTCCACCGTCACGCGGGCACTGGAGGGGCAAACCAGTATCGAGGGGTCGGTCAAGTACTCGGGATAAAGGGTCCTGATGCGGGGCGAGGACTGCATCGTCAGCGCTACGTTGAACGGCGGGGTTCCACCTTCAACGGGTTCGCGGCCAATCTGGGCCTGAGGCCACTTCTCGCCTCTGCTCTCGTTGGCGTACATCTTGAAGATGAGCCCCATTTGCTTGAGGTTGTTTGCGCAGGATGCGCGCCGGGCGGCCTCGCGCGCCCGCGCCAGCGCGGGCAGCAGGATGGCCGCCAGGATGCCGATAATCGCAATGACTACCAGCAGTTCGATCAGCGTGAAACCGTTTGTTCTCCGTTTCATGGTACACTGTACCTCCTTGGGTTTGGCTGGAAGCGTGACACATGTTGATGGGTGTCGACCGTGTGCGCTTCCGGCCAGGCCTTCTAAACGTCACTGTGTGCACGAAACCATTCCGGCACACAACAAAGACACTGGAGTCCTTAAGCATAGAGAGTGCATTAAGGTGCATTGCGGCACGTTTGGGAATGCTCGCGAATGCGTTAAGAAGCGTCAGCGAGCGGGGGGAGCGCGAAGCGGGTTGCAGATGTGCGGATTATGCGTTGCATGGAAAAGGCGACAGCTGGCAGCACGGAATACCACCGATTCCAAGCACGAATAGAGAACGAACGTCAGTACGACGAGAATCAGCGTGTGGGCCAATTTGCAGAACGGGCAGTCTTCTTCAGCGTTTTCACCGGTGGTGCATAGTTCGGGAATGGCTTCATGCACCAGCGCCAG
>SLSB01000018.1 GCA_007130675.1 Candidatus Hydrogenedentota bacterium
AACGTGCTCAATGTGTTGTGTGCAATCACGATTTGCGGCGGGCTCGAGCTGCCGCTCAGCGCCATCGTAAAAGGCCTGGCAAGCGCCCCGAGCGTGCCTGGGCGTTTCGAGCGGGTCTCGGCAGGCCAGGACTTCGAGGTCATTGTTGATTACGCACACACGGAAGATGGATTGAGAAATGTCTTGGAAGCGGCTCGTGCGTTGTGTGCGGGCAGGCTGATTGTCGTGTTTGGATGTGGCGGCGATCGCGACCGCGGTAAGCGGCCAAAGATGGGCGCCGCGGCGGGCGAATGGGCTGACTATGCAATCATCACGTCGGACAATCCGCGCACCGAAGACCCGGAAAAGATCCTGTTGGATATTGAGGTCGGGATTCGCCGCGCAGGCAAGACCCGTCCCGAACACTACAGCCTGGTGCTGGACCGAGCCGAAGCCATCCAACAGGGAATTGCAATGGCGAAGCCGGGCGATGTGGTGCTGATTGCCGGTAAAGGGCACGAGGATTACCAGATTCTGGGTGCGGAGCGCATTCATTTTGATGATCGCGAAGTGGCGCGGGCCGCCCTCGAGGGGAGTTGAACCGAATGGCATGGAAATATTCACTGGCCGATCTTGCCGCGGCGATTGGCATTGACCCACCCGAGACCGGCGCCGAGTTCTCCTCTGTCTCGACCGATAGCCGAACCTTGCGGCCGGGGGATGTCTTTTTCGCTCTGACAGGTGAACATTTTGACGGAAACGCTTTTGTGGAACCGGCGTTCGAGAAGGGCGCCTGTGCAGCAGTCACAACCCGGCAGCACCCGGAGGAAGGGCCTTGTCTCATTGTCGATGACCCCCTCGGGGCGCTTCAGCGGTTCGCACGGTGGCATCGCGAGCAGTTCACCCTGCCGCTGCTGGCGATCACGGGGTCGTGCGGTAAGACCACGGCAAAAGACCTGATTGCAGGACTTCTCGAGACCAAATACAAGACAATCAAGACTCAGGGCAATCTCAACAACGATATCGGCGTGCCGTTGTCGCTCATGGGCATTGACAAAAGCACCGAGCGCGGCGTGATCGAAATGGGCGCCAATCATTCTGGCGAGATAGCCGCGCTATGCCAATTGGCGCGGCCCACCGAGTCCGCCATTACCATGATTGCTCCAGCCCATCTCGAGGGGTTCGGCTCCATCGAGAATGTGGCCGCCGCCAAAGCCGAAATCACGCAAGGGCTGGGTCCCGATGGTGTGTTTTATGTAAATACGGACGACCCCAGATGTGTGCGTATTGGCGAAGCATTTGAAGGCGAATGCGTTCGATTTGGCTCTGCCGGAGATGTTAGACTTGAAAGACGCGAGACCCTGCCGTCGGGCGAGACGCTCCTCGAGATTACCCATGTCGGCCCACTCGCCCTGCCCATGCCCTGTCCCGCGCATGCGGCCAATGTGTTACTGGCCGCGGCCGTGGGACTCCGGCACGGAGTCGAAGAATTTGAAGCCCCTCTGCGGAAGGTCCTCGAATCAGCGGCACGGTTTCGCGCGTTCCGCGTTGGGCCGTGGGAGGTGCTCGACGACACCTACAACGCCAATCCGGCGAGCATGCGCGCGGCTCTCGATGCGCTCGCAGAACGGCCAAATGACGGGTGGCGTGTTGCAGCCCTTGGCGACATGCTCGAGCTCGGCGAAGCGTCGCACGACCTTCACCGTGAACTGGGCCGCGAGGCCGCGGCCCGGGGTGTGAGCCATCTGTTCGTGCGCGGTGCCTTTGCGGGCGATGTGGCAGCGGGAGCGCTCGAGGCGGGGGGGGCCCACGCGGAAACGATCGATGCTCATGAGGACATCGCCGCCGCGATCCAGGCGCTCGACGCTCGAGGGGGGACGGTTCTGGTAAAAGGGTCGCGGGGGATGCGTATGGAAGAGGTCATCGCGGCATTGCGAAGGGCGTACGAATAGAGGAATATGAATGTTCTACTACCTGGGAGAGGCCTTGGTTCCATACGTGAGCGCGTTTAACGTGCTGACCTACATCACCGTGCGCACCGGCGGGGCGGCCGTCACCGCGTTTCTCGTTACCCTGGCCATCGGCCCTGCCTTGATTCGTCGTCTACAGCAATTGAAGATCGGGCAATACATCCGCGAAGAGCATGTGACCGACCTGCACAGCCTGCATAAGTCCAAGGCGGGCACGCCAACAATGGGCGGTACGCTGATCATCGCCTCGACCGTTGTCTCGCTGATTCTCTGGGGCCGGTTCACCAATGAGCTGCTCTTGCTCGCCACCTTCGTGCTGTGCGTGCTCGGAGGCATTGGGTTTCTCGACGATTACATCAAGATTCGCCGCAAACACAACCTCGGATTGACCGCCAAAGCAAAGTTTGTGGGTCAAATCGCGGTCGGGCTGCTTCTGGGGCTGTATGCCTTCTATAACCCGATTACCATGAGTGCAACCTATGTGGCCGAGCGCGATGTCACGGACTGGCGCACGCTGGTCAGCTCGTTGGTGCAACAAGGGCTCAGCGATGTGCCCAGCCCGGGCAAACGGTTCTGGCAGCTTCTGCCGGCTGAGGTTCGTATTCGCGCCGAACAGAACCCGTGGGAATTCGCCTGGAATGAACTGGCGCGCGAAGAATTCCGCAAAGCCCTCAACGCGGCAATGGCGCAGCCGGATGTCTACACTGCCGAATCCATGGGAAGCCTGGTGCTGACGGCCGAAGCCCATCAACTGCTGAGTGCGAAACGCGCCAGCGGGTCGCTCAGTGAATTGGAGAGGGTCCGGCTGAACCGGCTGCTCTTGGAGGCTGCCTTTTCCGATTCCATTGTCTCGACGCCGCCAGGTCTTCACACAAAGGTCGAAGTGCCTGGCTTTCGCAGAGTCCTGATCCCACTGGGAGGGGTCTACGTCTTATTGGTTGTGCTCATTCTGGTTTCTTCGTCCAATGCCGTCAACCTGACCGATGGCTTGGACGGCCTCGCGGTCGGGGCGTCGATTATGTCACTACTCGCCTACACAGCAATTGCCTATGTGGTGAGCCGCGCCGACTGGTCGCAGTATCTATTCCTGATTTATGTGCCGAAAGCGGCCGAACTCACCGTGTTCGGGGGTGCGTTGCTCGGGGCGGGGCTGGGATTTCTCTGGTTCAACTGCCATCCGGCAGAGGTGTTCATGGGCGACACGGGCAGTCTGGCCCTTGGCGGTGCGATTGGCACCATGGCAGTCTTGACGAAGCAGGAGTTGCTTCTGGTTGTGGTCGGGGGACTGTTTGTCGTCGAGGCGCTGAGTGTTGTGCTGCAGGTGGCGTCATTCAAATTGCGTGGCAAACGGATATTCCGGATGGCGCCGATCCATCATCACTTCGAGCTGCTTGGCTGGTCAGAAACTAAAGTGACGATACGATTCTGGATTGTGGCGCTGATTTTCGCGCTGATGAGTCTTGGCGGGCTCAAACTGCGGTGAAGGCATGGAAGTGCGTGGCAAGAAAGTGACCGTTATCGGCATGGGCCGCACCGCCTTGGCTCTGTCGCGGCTCCTGATTCGCGAAGGCGCCGAACCGTTTGTGTCGGAACATAAAGACAAAGCCACCTTGCAGGACTTGCGTCCCCAGTTTGATGCGCTGGGCGTGCCCTACGAGTGCGGCGGACACAGTGGCCGATGCCTTGAGCACACCGCGCTCGTGATTCCAAGTCCCGGCGTGCCTCCGTCTGCCGAGCCACTCGAAGGGGCGCGGCGCGCGGGCATTCCTATTGTGGGCGAGATCGAGTTCGCCTGGAGGTTCGCGGCGTCCAGGATTCTGGCAATCACCGGCACCAACGGCAAAACCACGGCCACCGAGTTGACGCGTGCGCTTGTCGCGGCCTGCGGGCATAGCGTCTTGCTGGCCGGAAACAACGACGTGCCTCTGTCCGAGGCGGTCATGGCCGAATCCGCTCCCGAATATATCGTGCTCGAAGTCAGCAGTTTCCAACTCGCGTTTGCCGACACGTTTCGGCCTTGGCTTGCCGCGTTGCTGAATATCACGCCGGACCACCTCACATGGCATGGAGGGATGGATGCCTATGCCGCGGCGAAACAGCGTCTGTTTGCGCGCCAGACCGCCAGAGATGTTGCCGTGCTCAACGCCGATGACCCCGTCGTGGCAGCCATCACCGCGCCGCCGGGAGTCGCAAGATGGCACTTCAGTCTAAATAACGAGCCGGAGCGAGGTCTCTGGGTGCGTGGCGAGGAAATCTGCGAGGGGCAAACGGCCGTGGCGCGGGTATCCGATACGCCATTGCCGGGAAGACACAACCTCGAGAATGTCTTGGCCGCTTTATGCATGATGCGCGCGGGCCGTTTTGCATGGGAGCGTGTGCTCGAGGGACTCCGCGCCTTCAAAGGCGTCGAACACCGCATCGAATTTGTGGCGGAACGGAACGGCGTGGCGTATTACAACGACTCGAAATCGACCAACATCGAAAGTTTGAAGGTGGCGCTCGAAAGTTTCATGCAGCCGGTTGTCTTGATTGCTGGTGGGCAGGGAAAAGGCAGCGATTACCGCCCGCTCCGGCCGGTGGTGGCCCGGCACGTCAAGTCGCTGGTCGTGATGGGGGAAGACGCGCCACTGCTCGAACAAGCCTTCGGCGATGTGGCGCCCACGCGCCGCGCCGCCGATATGAAGGAGGCCGTCGAATGTGCGCGCGCGGTAGCCGCGCCCGGTGACGTGGTGCTTCTCTCGCCCGCCTGCGCCAGTTTCGATATGTTTGACAATTTCGAGCAACGGGGCCGCCTTTTCAAGGCGTGTGTTTGGGAATTGTAGAAAGGATAGGACCGTGAGACGCGAGACACATCTCCTGCTGGTGACCGTATTGTTGTTGAACGCTGTCGGGCTGGTGCTGGTGTTCAGCGCAAGTCCGGTCTATACCACTGTTACGGACAGAGACGCCCCGCGCGACATGTTCCATTTTCTTTTGCGCCAGCTCATCTACATGACCATCGGGCTGGCCCTCATGCTGGCTTTGGCCCGCTTCGATTATCACCGCTGGAGCAGCCGGTGGATGTATGGGCTTGTGGTGGCAGCTTCACTGATTCTGTTGGTGGCCGTGCTGTGGCTCGGCGTCGAGATTAACAATGCCCGCCGCTGGCTGTTGGTGTTTGGCATTACCATTCAGCCTTCGGAAATAGCGAAGTTTGCTCTGGTCATTCTGCTTGCCGTCAAACTTGCCGGCAACCAGCACGACATACGCCGCTTCTGGCGCGGATTCGTGCCCCCGATGCTCTGTGTCCTGCTGTTCGCGGGTCTGGTTGTGTTGCAGCGCGATCTGAGCACCCCAACGGTCATTGCTTGCACGGGCATGCTGATGGTGGCCATCGCGGGCGCCCGCTGGCCGTACCTGTTTATAAGCGTGTTGTCTGGCGGAACGGCGTTCGGGCTGCTGTGTTGGATATCGCCCGCGCGCGTACGCCGCCTCACCGCGTTTATCGATCCGTGGGCATACCGCTTTCACGAAGGCATGCAGTTGGTGCAATCGCTTTCAGGGTTCGCACGCGGCGGGTTGTGGGGGCAGGGCGTTGGCGCGGGCGAGCAGAAGCTATTCTACCTTCATGCCGCGAACAACGACTTCATCTTCTCGGTCTGGGGCGAAGAGATGGGGCTGGCCGGCACGCTGTTTCTGGTGGCACTGTTTGCGCTGTTTCTGGTGGTCGGGACCCGCGTGGCCCTGTGCGCGCCGGACATGCTGGGCAGCTTGCTGGCAATTGGCATGGTGACTATGATTACAATCCAAGCCGGTATCAATATGGGCGTGACCACAGGGCTTCTGCCGACAACGGGCCTCCCCCTGCCGTTTATCAGCGCGGGCGGAACGGCGTTGATAGCCAATCTAGCCATGGTCGGCGTGCTCTTGAATGTGGCCCAGCAAGCATCCGAGCCAGAACCTGGAAAGCGACTGGTCACGGCGCCTGCGTAGTACGGGCGTGAAAAGGGTGTAAGGGAACCATGCGTATCATGATTACAGGCGGCGGCACCGGGGGGCACACTTCGCCCGCACTGGCAGTGCTCGAGGAACTCCAGAAGCGCGACCCGATGCTGGTCGTCCAATGGGTCGGCCGCAATCAAGGTCTCGAGCGCCGCATTTGTGAACATAACTCCATCCCGTACCGGGGCGTACCCGTTGTCGGCTGGCCCAGGACCCGTTCCCCGCGCCGATTGTGGGCCGCGCTTAAGCTGGCCTACAGCACCATGCGATGCTGGCTATATATTGGCACGTTCCGGCCGCAGGCGGTGCTTGGCGTCGGGGGGTATGTGTCCCTGCCGCTGGGATTGGCCGCACAACGCCGCGGCGTGCCGACCCTTATCCACGAACAGAACCGGTTGCTGGGAATGGCGAACAAGATGCTCGCCCCAAGAGCAGCCCGTATCTTCCTGAGTTATTCCGACACGGTGGGCGACTATCCCGCCGAACGCGCGGTGGTCGTAGGCAACCCGGTGCGGGAAGGGTTTCTGCATCCCCCGAGCACTGAAACCGCGCGGCAAACCCTCGGTCTCGATCCCGCCATCCCCACGATGCTGGTATCCGGGGGCAGCCAGGGCGCCCAATCGCTCAACAAGGCAATGCGTGAGGCATTGCCGCTCTTCCAACCCGGCGAACTGCAGGTCTTGTGGATGGCGGGTCAGTCCGGCATTGCAGAAGCCCGGCGCGCGGCAGCAAAACTCGATATTCGCGTCGATACGTTCGCCTTCATTGACGATATGGTGACGGCATGCGCCGCCGCAGACCTTGTCGTCAGCCGCTCGGGCGCATCCACCACGGCGGAATTGGCCTGTCTGGGCAAACCGTCGATACTCGTCCCGTTTCCCCACGCGACAGACAACCATCAGGAGCAAAACGCGCGGGCATTCGAGGAAGCGGGCGCCGCCGTCGTCATTCTGGATGGCGAGTTAACCGGTGAAGGCTTGGCGAAAACCGTCACGACGCTCTTGGGCGAGCCCGGCCGTCTGAACAGCATGGCGGCTGCTGCACGGTCGCTGGCCCGGCCCGGCGCTGCCGAGGTCATCGCCGAGGAGATCTTCAGCCTCGTCTTCGAAGGCGCGCAAGAGTCGCCCGGCAATCCGTCGGAGTAAAGAGCCCCCAATCCTTGGCCCGATAGAGGCGCGGCGCGGCGTTTTTGAATCATCAACGGGTCCTTGGTAGCATCAAAGCATGCCTGTCTGGCGACTTGGTGTTTGCCGCGGTGCCGGTGCGCGTCAAGTTGCCAGGGCAAGCGCACCGTGAGGTAAGACGATGCAGATTTTCTTCGTGAGACATGGGCAATCCGAGGGCAACCTGGGCGGCGATTACGCACCGTCCGACCCGCCTCTGACCGAGCTGGGCCATGCCCAGGCGGCCAGGGCGGGCCTGGCCCTATCCGGCAAGTCGATTACAGCCCTGTACACCTCACCCATGATGCGCGCCATGCAGACCGCCAAAGCGCTCCACGAAGTGCTGGCGCTTCCCATGCAGGTGCGCATCGAACTGGCCGAGACCTACCGGCCCGCGTGGCCCGCGCCGCCCGGGCCTGGCCAACCCATCCCCAAACGTGGCCTCACCATCGCCGAGGCCAAGACTATGTTCAGTGCGGCGCAGTACCCCGACGATACCGCCCTCGAAGAGCCGTGGTGGGAAGCACATGTGCGCGAACAGTGCGAAGGTGCGTATGCGCGCGCCGTCGCCGCATTGCAGAATCTGCGCGGCCGGCATGACAACGGCGACCGCATTGCCGTGGTGACGCACGGGGCGTTCGGTTCGGTGTTGCTCAGCGAGGCCCTCGAGTGTCCCCCCACCAACCAGAACCGGTTCAGCCAATACAACTGCGCGATCAGTCTCCTCGAGACCACCAAAGAAGGAGCACGGTTGCATTACCACAACCGGATTGACCACCTTCCCGAAGGCCTCCGCACCGACCCCACTTGATCACGGGTTGTCTCCGGCAGGACGCGTGGAAACCTTCTCCGAGTTCCATCCGTGTTGAGGAGCACAAGCCTCTTTGTTTCAGCCTTTCCCGAATGCGCCAGCAAGGATCCACGTGAAAACCCTGAACCATATCTCAAAAAAGACTGCTCCCGCAGGGTCTATTTGCTTGTCTTCGATGTGGGCCTTGGATACCGTAATCTTGCTGATGTGAATCATGAGCCGCTCCTTCTTGTCCCATTTTGGAGGCAGAATTGTCCGCCGCTCAAGTGGTCAATGCTACCTGCATTATGAGTACGTTTCTTGCAGATCTCCTCTGTTGCCTTAGCAAAACAAAGTCAGACCCTTTGATATGCCCGGGCACAGCCTCTTCCGCCCAGGCGTGGTGCCGCGGTCGCATCAAGCGTCGTCGCCAGTGTGGCATGAGTTCCTACTCTTGATTGGCTTTGTGCCGCATGGCCGTCACGGCCATGATGGCAGGCCAGGCACCCGAGTTGTCGCGTTCCATGAGCCCTATGTGCCGTGTATGGCCCAATCCTGAGACCTTTTCAACCCAGAAACCGCCAAGGCTCCAAAATCTGCGTCAATCTGCGCCATCTGCGAATGGCCTTCTTGCCGACCTCGGCAGAGGGCACGAAACGGCCCCATACATGGTTACCGTCACCTTTTCTTCCCTCATTTCTCGTGCAAATGCAAAAGGGCGTTCACTTATCTTTACTTCGAAGAGCACCTGTTCATCATCCGGGGCGTCTTCTACGGGATTGTCACGAGCAATCACAAAGAAGTACAAGGTGCCCGTTCTTCCTTCCTCGATTGTGATGTGTTTAGTACCCAATAGTCGTCCTCTGAGATCTGTCACGCGAAGCAAGACGTTTTGCGGGGAAGAACTCACCCCAAACTCGACTATGTCGTTATGTGCTCGACGCACCCTGACGCCTTTCCTCTTGAAGTCCCCAATCTCTATTTCAAGAGAAATCGTTGGCCTGGAAAGACAGCCATTTGAGAAATAGACAATTGTTCTCGGGTTCTCCTCCATGTAGACCTGTCGCACATGGCCCACACATCCGCCCAGAAGCGCAAGGGCCCCCAATAGCAGAAGTCTTGCGCTGAGGCTTCTGTTCGATGATTGGTTAGAGGGTAGACTCCGATCCGCAGGCGAACTTCCCGGAATCTCCTGGAACGCCTCTCCCCCCGTTGTGCTTCCAACCGCAGCTTTGCGCCCATTCATGTGTAACAATCTCCCCATACAGGTGTGCCCTCGGTCAGGAAGTCGGACGTCACCGAATAGAGGTTGTTGCCGAAACAGCCCCCATTTCACACGCATGCATTGTGACACACTCGGGCCGATTTGGGAAGACGCGAAAAGAAACGCGAAAAGAAATAAGGATTCTCACGCGAAGCCGCCAAGACACGAAGAAAGCAAGAGCGCTTTTGGGGGGTGGCTTTGGGGCGTTGCGCGAGACATATTGCGTGGCCGCATCAGACCCCCGTGCGGCTCTGCACACAGCGCACCGTTGCACTTACGCGTAGTTAAGTGTAGTGTCTAGTAGGGAACTGACATCTCCGGGAAGGGAGGTAGAGGCGTGCGGTATGCGGCAAAAGTTGACCCGTCGAAAACATACGGTGGAATAAACCCCTTTGCATACGGTCAATCGCTCGACCAGACCGATGCGTGCATTTATGACGGTCTCTGGGCCGAG
>SLSB01000189.1 GCA_007130675.1 Candidatus Hydrogenedentota bacterium
ACGTATGCCACCGACATCTTCTCGGTGGATGTGTTCGCGGCGCAGTTGTTCGAGATGGGGCCCGTCGAGCGGGACGGCGATGTCTGGTTCTACGGCGTATACGGCAGCTATCTGGGTCTGAATGATGTAGTGCTCGATGCCTACTGGCTGTGGTTGCGCGATCCCCGAAGACTGACAGACACGAACTTTGGCTGGTTTGATGAGTGGCTCGAAGACCTCTTCGGCCTTGACGACTACGATACGACCAATTTGCACACCGTTGGCCTCCGCGGAGCCGGCGTCATTGGCGCCTTTGATTTCGAAGCCGAGTTCGCTTACCAGTTCGGCGATGCCGGCCAGGTCGGTTACTTGTTCCGCCCGAACATCTACGGCGACAACAACGCCAGTTTCAGCGCATGGGCCGGGAACCTCGAATTGGGATACACGTTCGATGTGCCATGGCAGCCCCGCCTCTGGGTGGGCGGCGCTTACTTCGACGGTGAAGATAACCGCGACATCTCGTTCTGGGAATGGCTCAATCCATTCAATGCCCCGAAGGCGAGCGTGAGCTTCATGCGATTGTTCTCCAACTGGGAGTATACCGAGTTCTTCGCGGACGGCGAGGAATCAAACCTCTGGCTCGTGCGCGGCGGGGTCGATGCCATGCCCACCGAAAGCATCGAATTGGCGGCCGTGGTGACCTATTTCGAGACGGTCGATGCGTTCGCTGCGCCCGCGCACGTCACGCTGGGGCGGTGGCGGGTACCCCTTGCGCCTGTGTTCAGCTTCTGGACCATGCGAAATGACAAGCCCCTCGGTATCGAGACCGGTGTGTACGTGACCTATCACTACAGTGAATCTCTGACCTTCGAGGCGGGCTGGGCTCACCTGTTCGTGAAAAACGGACTCAGCGATGGACAGTTTGTCGCTCTCAACGGGCTGGGCTTTACCGGAGGTACGCGTGATCACGATGCGGATTACCTCTATCTCGAAGCCCGGGTGAAGTTCTAGCCCAACTCCCGTATCAGGAACTCGGGCGCTTCGACACGAGAAAGCAGTCTTTTCGTGGCCATGAAGCGGCAGATCGAGTCGTTCGAGGGGACGCCCAGCAAAGTGGCGCCTGTTCCCTCACACTTCAAGCCGGTACCCCCAAAACCAGGCCTCGCGTTGCGCGGGGCCTGCAAAAAAAAACCAGGAGATGAGTCCCGTGAAAAAAATAGAAGCGATCATCAAGCCCTTCAAACTCGAAGAGGTCAAGGACGCCCTGTCGGGAGTGGGTGTCCAGGGTATCACGGTCAGCGAAGTCAAAGGCTTCGGCCGTCAAAAAGGCCATAAGGAGCTCTACCGCGGCGCGGAATACGTGGTCGAGTTCGTGCCCAAGATTAAGCTCGAGATCGTCATTAGCGACGACAAGACCGAGGAGGTCGTCCAAGCCATCGTGAAGGCGGCTTCGACTGGACGAATCGGCGACGGGAAGATATTCGTGAGCACGATCGATGACGCCATTCGAATCCGCACCGGCGAATTCGGCGATATCGCCATCGGTTGATTCCCACCTTCGGGAAATCTGCGAGAAGAACCTGATTGCTATCGAAAAAACAGTCCTGACTACAGTCGGATAAAGGAGAACGTTGCATGTTTAGAAGAGAATACACACGAAACGGAGCAATCTTGACCGTTGCGGGCTGCACCACGGCAGCGCTGCTGCTGGCCGCGCCTGCCGCGGCGCAGGAGGCCGCCCCGGCGGCAATGGACCAGACAAAGGTCTTGCTCGATACACTATGGGTCATGATTGCAGGGTTTCTCGTCTTCTTCATGAACGCGGGATTCGCCCTCGTCGAGTCGGGGTTCTGCCGGTCGAAGAATACGGTGAATATCCTGAGCAAGAACTTCATCGTCTTTGCCATCGCCTCGCTAACCTTCTGGGCAACGGGATTCGCCCTCATGTTCGGCGATGGGTCCGCGCTGGTCGGATTCAGCGGCTTCTTCCTGTTGGGTCCCGACAACAGCCCGCTCACCGACGCCAACGGCTACGAAGGCGTGTATTCGTCGCTCGCGTGGACCGGCGTGCCCCTCGAGGCCAAGTTCTTCTTCCAACTGGTCTTCGCGGCAACCGCTGCGACCATCGTCTCGGGCGCCGTCGCCGAACGCATAAAGTTTCAAGCCTATATCCTTTTCTCGGCCCTTCTTGTAGCGGTGATGTATCCCGTCACCGGACACTGGATCTGGGGTGGTGGATGGTTAGGCGAGATGGGGTTTCACGATTTCGCGGGGTCAACCGTGGTGCATAGCGTAGGAGGCTGGGCGGCGCTCGTGGGCGTCATCTTTCTCGGACCCCGCCTCGGAAAGTACGGCAAACGCGGCGCCATCAACGCCATCCCCGGCCACAGCATGGCATTGGCCACCCTGGGCGGACTGGTCCTCTGGCTCGGCTGGTTCGGTTTCAATCCCGGCTCGACGATGGAAGCCTCCATGGACATCGCGCACATCGCTACCACCACCGCCATGGCCGCGGCGGCGGGTGTGGCCGCCGCAACAGCCTACGCATGGTTCCGCCTCGGAACCCCCGACCTCAGCATGATCATCAACGGGTCACTGGCGGGACTCGTCGCCATAACCGCCCCATGCGCCGTCGTTGGCATCACCGACAGCGTCATCATTGGCCTGATCGCGGGCGCGCTCGTAGTCGAGTCGGTCATTACATTCGACAAACTCCATATCGACGACCCGGTCGGCGCGACGTCGGTCCACCTGGTCAACGGCGTCTGGGGCACGCTTGCCGTCGGCCTGTTCGCCAACCCTGCGGTGCAAGATGATGTCGCCGGACTCTTCCACGGAGGCGGTTTCAGACAACTCGGCATACAGGCCGTGGGCGTATTGGCTGTCGGCGCCTTTACCGCACTCTTCTCCGCGGCGCTCTGGGCAATCACCAGAGCAATTCTGGGCATGCGCGTTTCCCCTGACGAAGAGTATGTCGGCCTGGACAAGAGCGAAATGGGTCTCGAGGCATACCCCCCCGATGCCACCACAAGCGAATACACCAAAGCTCGCGAAGCATAGGTCGCACAACTGCAAATACCCCCAAGAACCTCTTGACGTGCGCACGTGCGCGTGCTAGTCTAAGTGCATTGACGCTATGTCGACCCGATGACATGCAAAGACAGTACGCGGTGCGCGTGGAATTACATCCTGCGCGTAAACGTGCCTGCCAAGAAGACGTTCGGGCGGCCATGCTCGATGGGCCCGACCCCGTGCAAGAATTCTGAGGACTTGGACGAAAGAGCAAGGAATCATGTGATGACCCAGCTATCCGAAAGGCAATTAGCCATTCAGGAACGCGAGACCGCGATTCTCGATGCGGCGCGCGCAGTTCTTCTCGAACGGGGGTATTTCGGACTGACCATGGAGGTGGTAGCCAAAGCCTGTGGGTGTCCCAAGGGCACCATGTATCAGCGCTTCGGCTGTAAAGAAGACCTGATCGTGGCCTTAGCACTGCGCTCGATCGAGAAACGGCTTACCATGATGAAAAGCGCCGCACGCTACGACGGCCTGGCGCGAGAGCGCGCTCTGGCCTTAAATGAATCGGTCTTCCTTTTCACGCGCCTGTATCCTGATGACTCGCGCATCATGCACGCCGCTACCGGGCCGGTGCGCGAAAAGGCAACCCCGCTGCGTATCCGGCAATTGATGGATGTCGAGCACCAGCAGGTCGCGGTCCTCAAAGGACTTCTCGAGGCCGCTGTTGCCGAAGGCAGCCTGGTCTGTCATCACGAGGATATGATCACCGAAATGACCTTTGGCATGTGGGCACTGGTGGATGGCAGCTTCACGTTGATTGAAAGCGACAGCCCGCGCGCCGCGCTGGGCATTCAGAATCCCTTTACCCACACATTTCGCACGGTGAACGTGCTCGCCGACGCCTACGGATGGTTGCCCCTGTTCGCGGACCTCAATTGGACAGAAACACTGGCCAAGGTGCGCCAGACCGTGTTCCCGGAAGAGGCCCAGGCCGTATACGGCCAAGGCAACTGGTACGGGGAGCCAATCTAATCACCCCTGTGTGCTCGGGCGCGGTCATTCCACCGACCGCGAGGCGCGCAGGTTCGGTCGCGTCGTCCTGGCGTTTGCGTCTTCCAATCCCAGTGCATCGTATTGCGCGGGGTAATACTCGAAAGCCCACTGATTGAATGGCGTCCCGCTCTCCGCATAGAGCTCGATAAGCTGCCCGATAGGCGCATTGTTGAAAAACAGCCCCAACTCTCCGCGGGCGGCATCGACGGACTCACCCTGCATCAGCCGGTAACACGCGGCGGCTACGGCAGCGCGGTGCACGCCGCCATGACAATGCACCAGCACGGGACGTTCAGCCTCGCGCAGGATAGTCACAAACAACTGCAGCGATTCCGGGTCCGGAGGTCGCTGCATGCTCCATTCAAGGGTGTAGTGGGCCACGCCATGCTCTTCGCACAAAGCTGACGCAAGCACGTTTCGCTTCCCCGTCCGCCTGGCTCCATCAAGGTTGACAACCGTCCTGATGCCGTGGTTCCGGATTCGTAGGTCGAGAAGCGCGGCGTCCAACTGCCCCGACCGGTAATAGGCGCCGCGCTCGACTTCGCGAAAATTGCCGTTGACGTACGCACAACCGGAAAGTAATCCCGAGAGAAACGCGAAAATGGCCGCGCAGCCCCCAAGCCGCAGCAAACCAGCCGCGCGCCGTGGACAACGCAACACCTTGCTCCATTCGTGCCGTGTTACCCGTCGCACGGCACATCCATTGCGCCTTTGTGGACATCGAGGGTGCATTTCAGCGAGAATTCCCCCAAATCACTCTCTCTTCCGTGGGAGGTACAGTACACGTCATGCGAAAAACAAGCAACCTGCTCTTGACAGTGGCCTTGCTCCTCTGGGCCGGAACAAGTCTTGCCCACGACACACTCGAGGCCGAGTTCCGCCAGGCGTTGCGCGACATGGGTTCGGACCTGCGCCTCATGTGCCTGGCCGCCCATCCCGATGACGAAGACGGCGCCACGCTCGCCAAGTACCGCAAACGATACGGCATCGAGACCCATGCGGTGATCGCCACGCGCGGCGAAGGCGGCCAGAACGAAATCGGCCCCGAACTTTACAACGAGCTGGGCGTGCTGCGCACCTTCGAGCAGTTGGCGGCCGCCGAAGTCACCGGCACGGAGGTCTCGTTTCTAAACCTGGCCGAGTTCGGCTACTCGAAGAGCCGCGAAGAAACCTTCGATATCTGGGGCCGCGAAGAAACCGTCCGGCGGGTGGTGCGCTCGATACGTGAGATTCGGCCCGATGTGATCATCACGCATCATGACCCCGTGACCGGCCATGGTCACCACCAGGCCATCGGCGCGGCCGCGCTCGAGGCTTTTGACGCAGCAGCCGACCCCGGCGCCTTTCCCGAACTCGCCGCCGAAGGACTCGAACCGTGGCAGGTCAAGCGCCTCTATGTGCGTGTATGGGAAGAACCCGAGGATTCCGGCGCCGTCGAGATCGATATCTACCAGACAGACGCCATCGAGGGCATCTCGTATGCGGAAATCGCGGCCCGTGCGCTCGAGGAGCACACTTCGCAGGGCATGCAGTTTTTCATCGAGCGGCTGCGTTCGGGCGAAGCAAACGTATGGTATGTGCCCGTCAAGACGGCCGCCCCGGAGGACGAAACGGATTACGCCCCACCGCCCGAAGGCGCGGCGCTCTTTCGCGGACTTCCGGACCGCGTGACCCTCGAGGACCGCGCACTCGCCCAATCGGAAGAAGCGCGCGAAGACCTCAAACCCCGCCTCATCGAGGCGCTAGCGGCCATCGAGCCGGATCACCCGTTCGCCGAACCTCGCCTCCGCCGGACCGAAAAGGCCACGACGCTGGCAATGGGCCTGACCCTGCAAGCCGAAGTGAGCGATTCAAAACTGATCCCCGGCCAGAGCGCTGAAATTCTGGTCACGGTCAATGACACGGACGCCATCGGATGCCAAACCGTCGACTACACATTCAATACACTTGCATGGATGCAGATCATGCTGTATGACCCCGTTTCGGCCGAATTCGCTGACGGTATTGCCGCGGCTGCGTTGCCGTTCACGGTGCCCGAGGGCCAGCCCGTCACCATGCCCCACACACACCACCTGTTTGATGAACGCTTTCTCGAACCCCAACTCGAGGTGGTGGCCCGGGTCACGTGCGGCGAACGCACCCTGACCCTCCGCGACAAAATCTACTTCGACATCGCCCCGCCGGTCACCGTCGAGTTCCCCGGAGCGCCGCTGGTGGTATTCGAGGAAGAAGAAGATATCGTGCCCTTTACCATGCGCGTGACCAACCATGCGCCTGGCCCTTTCGAAGGCAACCTGATCATCTCTCCCTCGTCGGCGTTCAGAATCATACGCGATTGGGACCAACGGACCATGCCCATAGCCTTTACTGAAGAAGGCGAGGTGCAGACCATCGACCTGCCGCTTCAATTGTTTCCACTCATGGGCGAGCGCGAGGTGTTTGTGACGGTCATGCTCGAGGGATTCGATTCCGTGTTCCATGGGCAAGCCCAGATTCTCCATGCCGAAGTGCCCGACGAGATCCACGTAGGGGTGATCACCAGCTACGACACCACGATCATGGACACCCTCGAACGGTTGCGCGCTTCTCACGAGGCCATCGAAGAGGGCGCAATCACTCCCGAGCGGTTGAGCCAATACGGCGTGGTCTTCGTCGACATCCGCGCGTATCATGCGCGGGACGACCTGGCCGCGAACAACCAGGTCCTGCTCGATTATGTGAACCAGGGCGGTACGGCCATCGTCATGTATCAGAAAACGTTCGAGTGGAAGCCCGAGTACGCCCCCTATCCTATCCAGTTATCGCGCAATCGGGTCACCCAGCCTGACGCGCCCATCGAGGTCCTCGAACCGGACCATCCACTGTTCAATACGCCCAATACCGTCGTGCCCGAGGATTGGCTGGGCTGGGTCCAAGAGCGCGGATTGTACTTCCCGAACGAATGGGCCGAGGAATACACGCCCCTCATTCGCACCAACGATCCAAGTGAAGACATTCCGCCTGGGAGCCTCCTGATCTGCGAGTACGGCGAGGGAATGTACGTGTACACGGCATTGGTATGGTACCGGCAACTGCGCGAGGCCCATCCAGGCGCATTGCGCATCTTTGCCAACATGATTGCCCTCGGGGGATGATTGCCCGCCTCCGATGTCGTCATAGGGGATAGTGTTCAAACGGGAAAACGGGAGAGAGGAAGGAAACATGTCCAACCCTGTTGCTCTTGCGGTAGCCGCGCATCCGGATGATATCGAGTTTATGATGGCAGGCACGCTGATGCTGCTCGGCGAGGCCGGGTACGACCTGCATTACATGAATATCGCCAACGGGTCGATGGGCACGGCGACCTACGACCGCGACGAAATCATCGCCATGCGCACCGACGAGGCCCGACGCGCCGCAGAGACCCTCGGCGCGACCTTCCATGAACCGCTGGTGGATGACCTCGACATCTATTATGACCGCGAGCTGCCCCGGAAGGTTTGCGCCGTCATTCGTGCGATCAAACCCAAAATCGTGCTGGTGCAGCCCCCGCTCGATTATATGGAAGACCACACCAATGCCTGCCGCCTGGCCGTTTCCGCAGCATTCTTCCGCGGCATGAAAAATTTCGTCACCGACCCGCCGCAAGCCCCCATCGCCGACCCCGTGACCCTCTACCACGCCTTGCCGTACGGATTGCACGACCCCATGCGCAAACGCGTGTGGCCCGGCCAGTACGTCGACATTTCGAGCGTCGTGGACCGCAAACGCGAGGCCCTCGCATGCCACACCAGCCAGAAAGAGTGGCTCGACGTCAGCCAGGGCATGGACAGCTACCTCATCACCATGGAAGAGATGTCGCGCGAGGTCGGGACCATGTCGGGAGAGTTCGAATACGCCGAGGGATGGCGCCGCCACCTGCATCTCGGATTCTGCGGTCCGAAAGACGACCCGCTCACCGACGCACTCGGCGATAAGGTGCTGATCTCGCAAGCCTACGAAGACGCCCTCGAAAAGGGCGGCGTATAAGGCACGCTGACGCGGGCCGTAGTTCGTCTTTTTGTCTGGAGGTTTCCTTTGCCCCGCTCTCTGTATTTCAGGTTCTCGGTGATGATGTTCATGCAATACGCGATTCCCGCGTGCATTGCGCCCATCATCAGCCTGTACCTGATGAATAACCTCGGGTTTTCGCCGATCCAGACCGGCCAGGTGATTGCGGTGCTGGCGATCGGAGCCATCCTCGCGCCGTTCGTGGCCACCTACATCGCCGACCGCTTTATCTCGGCGCGTGTCATGCTCGCCCTGTGCCACGTCGCCTCCGGCATCGTGATAGCGGTCTTCTCGGTATCGCAGTCCTTCTGGGTCATCTATGCGCTCTATTTCATGTATGGGCTGCTGTTTCTGCCAACCCACGGCCTCTCGAACACCGTAGTGTTGCACCGGGTGACCGACGTAAAACGCGACTTCGGCGGCATACGCATGTGGGGCACCGCGGGCTGGGTGTTTATCGCATGGACCTTTGGTCTGTTTTGGCTGCAAGGCGCCGCGCCCGGCGAACCCGATCCGCGCCTGGGCGATGCGCTGCGTCTGTGCGCGCTCCTTCATTTCGCGCTGGCAATCTACTGCGTCACGCTGCCGCGCGAGCACGACGTCCTCGACGCCCCCAAGACACTGATCCCCTGGGAGGCATTCCGCGTGTTCACCCGCCCCAGCGTAATCGTGTTGAGCATCGCCACACTGTTCACGAGCACCATCCACCAGCACTACTACTTCGGCATGGGGCCGTTCCTGAAAAGCATCGGCGTCGCCGAGAACTACATCATGCCCCTGATGAGCATCGGGCAGGCATCCGAGGTGCTCATGCTGTTATTGCTGGGGCGCGCCCTGGCCCGGTGGGGAACAAAGCGCATGCTCCTCGTCGCGCTCGCCGCGCAAACGCTGCGGTTTGCGGCGTTCGGCATCGGGGCGCCCTTTGTGCTGGTGGCTGCCGCGATTGCCATGCACGGACTGTGCTACGCCTTCTTCTTCACCGCGGCCTATATCTACATCGATGAGCACAGCACCCGCCGCGCCCGCGCTGGAGCGCAACAGCTATACACCATCCTGATCATGGGGGCCGGGTACTTCATGGGCCATTCGACCGCGGGAAAACTGGGCCAACGATTTCTCGATCCCGCCACGGGCCTCATTGATTTCCACAAATACTGGGCGGTTCCCACGGTAACTGCCGTGCTTATCGGCGTATTCCTGGCCGTAGCCTTCCACGCCGAAGCACCCCTCCCCCATCCGGCCCCCGCACCCGCAGAAATCCCCGACGCCGACGCGATGTGAGGATGAGCGACGGGGCTGCAAGTCGGCATCACGCTCGGCACGCTGCAAACGTTCCAGCACTCGTGGTAAACTTAAGGCAGTCGATAAAGGAGGCACAGGACTTCATGACATACACCGGCCGCGTAAAAGATGGGACGATTGTTCTGGATAATC
>SLSB01000478.1 GCA_007130675.1 Candidatus Hydrogenedentota bacterium
CGGCCAAATCAACGGTACTTCGGGATACGAAGAAGCCGCCGCACAAGGCCTGTATGCGGCCCTGAATGTCATCCGCCGGCTCGAGGACGCTCCCCCACTCTACATCCCCCGCAGCGAGGCCTACATCGGCGTCATGGTTGATGATCTGGTCACGCGCGGGGTGATCGAGCCCTACCGGCTATTTACATCGAGGGCCGAATACCGACTGCTACTACGTCATGACAACGCGGACGTGCGCCTCGCGCATTACGGCATCGCGGATGAGACGTTCAAACAAGACGTATGTACAAAGGAGGCGCGTGTCGAGGCGGAACTCTCCAGGCTCGAACGCACCCAAGTGCCGGTCTCGGAAGAATTGAGCCGGCGGCTTGCCGAATTGGGCGAACCGCCGGCCACGGCCACACAACCGGCGGCGCAGCTTCTCCGGCGCGTCAAGGTTACCCTTGCCGACATCTGGCGCTTCAGCGCGCCTCCCGCGCCGCTGACATTCGAGGAAGGCGAGCAGGTCGAGATTCGATGCAAGTATGCGGGCTATTTCGCGCGCCAGGAACGCGATGTGCAGCGGTTCCAAAACGCCGAGACCCGTGAGCTTCCCGCTGATATGGATTATTTTTCCATTCCGGGCATACCCTATGAGGCCAAGCAGCGGTTCAGCGAGGTGCGCCCGATAAACCTCGGCCAGGCCGGACGCATCCCCGGCATCCGCTCGTCGGATATTGCTGCTTTACTCGTCTATTTGGAGAAAGTCTCGCGAGAAAAGCAGACTGCACGCCCCTGACTGCCGTATACTGAAGCGAGAACCACAAACGCATCGGATAGACATGGACAGATACGATAACGATTTGCCGCAACCCGAGAACTTCAGCCACACCCTCGAGGAGGGCGAGGTGGTCCAGTTATGCGCGGGGATGCCGCAGAGCGGGACGCGGGAGTTTGACCCTGAAGAGATTGAGGAGCTGATGGCCGACCGGGTGCTCTTGCTGCATATGGTTTTCGCGCGTTTCACCATGGCGCTGTTTTGCCTTGTGCTGTCGGGATGCGCCTTCGCTTTCCTGCGTGTCTCAGCAGACATACCCCTCTGGCTCAAGGTGCTCGTCGGTGTGCCGGCTATCGTTGCACTCCTCTGGGGACTGGTCGCGCTGTTCAGGACGCTCGAACTCCTGCTGCGTCGGCGGGTCCTTCGCCGTGCCGTCGAGGCCGGATATGTGCGCATATTTGAAGGCGCGGTGAACCCCGACGATTACACCGACAAGTCCTTGCGGTGGCTGCTCCCCACGGGTCTGCTTTACGAGGACGGCGAACAGCCGAACCGAGTCGAGCTTTACCCGAAAGACAATGTGGTTCACTCTCTCAACGATTGCGAACCCGACGGGTGGTATCCGCTCATCCTCACCTGCGCGGCCGCCGTGCCCGAGGACGCGTTGGTGCTGGATGTGCCCAATGAATGGTTTCCGGAAGCGGCAGAGGGCCGTATGCAGCGCCGCCGCCAAACGGCAGCCGAGCAGCATGAGATTCTCAGCTATGCCGCCGAAGGGCGGCGTCGTTTGCGCATCATCTTGCCTCTATGGGTTATATCAACATTCCTGGCGGTGGTGTTTCTGATGGGCAGACTGTTGCAGCTCGATCTGGTGCTGTCTGCCGTGGTCGCGGGCGTTCTCGCAGCCACCGTCGCACTCCAGCAGGGCATAACAATTTGGAGAAAAACCCGGGCACTGGCCACCGATGCCGAATTCGGCTGGATCATGATCCTTACTCCGGATCCTTCAGAGGAAAGCTCAGACGATGAGTATTGGGATAGCGACGTCGCAATGGAATTCCTGCCGGTCTCGGAAACGGTTTGGAGCCTTGCCGGCCGCCCCGCCGGATGGCGGTATGCCGCGCAACTTCAGCCGCGTTCGTAGCGTCAGGTGAACCGCTGGTGGACTTCCTCGAGCAAGTGCGCGGGCACACCCGGACGAATGAGCGCCACCGATTTGGGATATCTGACCTTGATGTATTAGAATGCGCGTTCAGGCTGCGGTACGATATGCGCACAATTGTTCAGAAAGACTCGAGTGTGGCGTTTGCCGTGAGATGACCAAAGGGAAGCAGCATCTGAAGAGCAGGGCTCCCGGCGACAAAGCTGAGCAGGTAGTATGCAGACGATTTCACATCGAAGGTCTGGCCAAGTCCGGCACATGGAATGTATTGCGTTTTGCGTCCAGTTCGCGGGAGAGACTGAGTGAATCAGCCGAAAACCGCCATTGATCCCTGGGCCGTCCCGACGCTTATCATGTGGCTGCTGTTTTTTGGGATAGGTCTTATCCCCGAGGCAACGTTCTGGGCGGCACGGGAGCTGGGCGCGGTGGTCACGCAGAACGCTATCATCAACTCGCCCAGCCTCGTGACGATCTTCCTGGCTATGTATTTGGCGTTTTTTGCCTACCACCGCTGTCTGGACGCGGGGCTATCCAGCGAAAATGCCATGGCACGCGCAATTCAAGTGGGCATTCTCGGGCTCATTGCTTTTCTGCCCTATCCGTTCTATTTGCTGCTCTTCCCGGGAAATCTGAATCTGCTGGGAATTGGCTTGCACCGCCTGGACGAATTGGCGGCGGTGTTCGGGTTGCCCGTGGCCAAATTGCTTGCGTGGTCGTACTTGCTCATCGTGGTCGTGCGCTCGTATCTCACCTCGGGAACGGAGGCATTTGTCAATATGTATCCGCGCTTCGAACAGGAAGACCCGGAAAAAGACACCGATTCCACGCGCGAATAAGCGGGTATTCTTGCCAAAATGAGCGTACCGTGGCCGCCAACAGTCTGTGTAGAAAACTCTCACGGGCGACTTCAACCATCTTGGCAAAAGGATGCGGCCTTTTGGAAGAGTCCGGCGCAGCATTCCAGAAAAGTCTCCTTCTGCGGCGTGTTGTGCAGCCTTTTCGTATCTTTACCCGTTCACCGACGTCATATATGGCGTTCTTGCAATCGCGCATTCTGACCTGTCGCTCTGGCTGTGCAAATTGGGTTACCACTATCCCGGTCTGAGCCGTTCACGCAGGCTTTCTTGCATTTCGACCGTGGAAAGATGAACCCGGTCAACAAATTGGGTTATAAAGGCGTTATAATTGGTATAGTCCAGGGGATGGACGCAAAACCGGCCGCAGGCGCGCGGGCGTCCGGCAAACAGGGTAGATTTTCTGGCATGAGGAAGAACACAATCATAGGGATGCTGGCAGCCGCTGTGGTGGTTTCGTTCGTGGCCGAGGCCGGTACCCTTCGCATTGGACAACCCACGCTTCATGGCGACCAGGTTAGCGTGCCCGTAGTATTGGAAGGTAACGTAGCTGGCGGTGTGGCCGCACTGAGTTTTCAGCTCAATTACGACCCCGCCGCCGTCGAGCCCGTACAAGCCAGACCCGGCGCCGCCGCCCAATCGGCGGGCAAGGAAGTCATGACGAACGTGCCGGACCCCGGCACGTATATGGTTGTTATGGCGGGCCTGAACAGCGATACCATGCATTCGGGCGACGTCACCCACATCGTGTTCCAGCGGCGCGGCGATTACAACTCGACCAACATCAGCATCACCGGAACCACGTTTGCATCACTGCAGGGCGACGAGATTCCCTCGCGGGGAAGCACCGGCAGCATTCTGTTCACACAGGACGAGGCCCAAGAACCCGAGGAGAGCCGCGACGAACCTGAACAGGCCCCGCGTGAAACGGACGAGGCCCCGGAACTGCCTGGTGAACAAGATGGAGTGCCTCCGCCAGAATCGGTTTCCCCTGACCCTGCCGGCGTGGCACCTTCGCGCCAGACACAACGCCCGGCTCAGATCTCCAGCGAACGCGGCACCGCCGAAGGTGCTCAGGCGCCTTGGCCGGCGACCGGCACCAGCTCGCGCGGAGAGAACGATGAGACACGGGAAGACGCGGATACGGACAGACGGCTCGCGGACGCTCTAACCGCCGCAGCCCGAAGCCGTTCTGGCATTGCCGGACGGCCTTCGCAAGCCCCTTCCGCGACGGAAGAAAGCGAACCGGAACGCCGCGAGGATGCTTCGAGAACACTGGAGACGACGGCGGGCACGCGGATGGCCGCCATCACCGAAGCGGACACCGCCGCCGCCAGCGCTGAAGGGGAAGAAGGCACTCCCCTTCCTCGTGACCCCGCTACGACGCCGGCGGAAGAAGAATCGCCTCCCACCGTATCGCAACCGGCCGGCGTTCCCCCACCGGTGTTACCCGATGAGGCAGTTCGAGATGCTGGTGAGACAGCGGCCCCGTCAGGCACCACGCGTACTCTCGTCTTTCTCGTGGTCGTTATCGCCGTGGTGATTGGGATTGTCGTCTTGCGACGGCGTCTCTTTACATAACATTTCCCAACGGATTTTGCGAAACCCACGCTCAGCCACCCGCGAAAAGATCACCGCCACCTGTCTGGGCGAATTCCTGACTTCGTGGTGCTGACGCTGCGCGCCCACGCGGGAGCTCATCCGCTTTGCCGCCGGGCACGAGCACGATTTTGCCAAACTGCTCGCCGACTTCCATCCGTTGCGTGGCCTCCCGCGCCCGGTTGAGCGGGTGCGCGGAATCCACAACAGGGCGCATACGCGCTGCCGAAACCGCCGCCAGCATTTGCCGGAATTCTTCATCCGAACCCATGGTCGACCCCATCACCACCACGTGATTCCAGTACAGGTGCGAGATGTTGACGGTTGCTTCAGCGCCTGTGGTGACGCCGCAATGCACAATACGGCCCCCGCGGCGAACCGCCCGGAAATTGACCGGCCACGTGGCCGCACCGACGGTATCAAACGCAATATCTACGCCTCGCCCGGACGTGAGGTCGCGGATTGCGTCGCCCAGACACGGATTATCTGCGTAGTTGATGCATTCGTCAGCCCCGAACTCTCGTGCACGCATGAGCTTTTCGTTGGACGACGAAGTCACCAGCACGCGCGCGCCCGCCAACCGCGCCAATTGGAGCCCGGCCAGCGCCACGCCACCGCCGATGCCGTGAATCAGCACGGTCTCGCCCGGTTGCAAACGTGCACGGGTCATAAGCATGCGCCATGCCGTCAAATACGCAAGCGGCAGCGCCGCCGCCTCTTCTTGGGTCAAATGCGCAGGCTTCGGAAATACGTTGGCTGCCGGCACGGTTACCTGCTCGGCAAACGTGCCCGGCCGATTCATGCCAACAATGCCAAACGCAAGGCACTCGCTTTGCTCGCCGCGCCGGCAAAACTCACATTGCCCACAGCTTAATCCGGGATTGATCAGCACCTCGTCGCCCGGACGCACATGGTCCCAGCTTCCGCTCACTTCGAGGACTACCCCTGCCGCGTCCGAGCCCAAGATGTGAGGCACGGGCAGTTCGAGGCCGGGCCGCCCTTTGCGCACCCAGATATCGAGATGATTCAAGGCCGCGGCACGGACCTCGATTAGGACCTCGCCTTCGCTCACGGCGGGTTCGGGCACATCCTCATACGTAATGCAGTCGACATCCCCATTTTCGAAAATCACAGCAGCTTGCACGGTGTTGCCTCCCCTGTACGCCGGGACCGGCCATACGCTGGGCTCACGTCCACCGGCTGGTGTGCTCGCCGCACACCGCGCGATAGACATCGAGAAGTCGCTTTGCGCTGTTCTCCCAGGTCAGACTTCGGGCGCGCACGAACGCCCGCTCTGCCATCTGCTCGCATGCAGCCGGTTGCGTCAGCAGTTGTTCCAAACCCCATTCCAGAGCATCCACCTCCTCGGGTTCGACGACAATACCGTGGCCTCCAATCACTTCAGGCATTGAGGCCGCGTTGGACGTCATCACGGGCACCCGCGCCGCCATCGCCTCGAGCACCGGAAGGCCAAATCCTTCATACAGCGATGGATACAGGCATGCCGCCGCACCGCGTAAGAGCAGTATAACATCCGGGCGCGGCAAATAACCGGCATATTTTACCCGTCGGGAGAGGCGCAGCTTCGCGATGGCCTCGAAGACGGGTTCGGCGAACCATCCACGGCGGCCGACCAGCAGCAGGTCCGGGCACTCGGGGAAGCGGTCCACAATGCGCCGGTAGGCCTCGAGCAAGCGGCACAGGTTCTTTCTGGGTTCGATGGTCCCGATACAGATCCAGTACGCGCCGGTAAGGCCGAGATTCTGTTTTCGCCGAGCCAGAATGTCCTCATCGAGCGGGCCGGCAAAGTCTTCCAGACATACTCCCAAGGGAACCATATGAACCTTCTCGGGCGGGGCGTTAAGCACCTCCAGCACATCCTGTCTGCAGCTTTCCGAAATTGTAATCAGGGCATCGCCATGCCGCGCGGCATGTTTGAGTAGACGTTTGTGGGTGCGGACCGTCGACGCGGTATGGGTTTCAGGGCGGCGAAACACAACAAGGTCGTAGATGGTAACTATCCGCCTTGCCCGCACGGTTGCGGGAAGCAGGTGAAACAGCCCGTGTGCCGCGTCGACGCTGCCGCAGAACCATTCGATGGGGGGCCAATTACAACGCGCCCAAAGAGCAATCTTGAGCCGGCGGGCATTGGAAAAGACGGCGGTTCGGGTAAACCCGGCTTCGAGATCTTCGGGAAGTTCGATGCCCCGCGCTCGCGTGGCGAACAAACGCAGGTCCAAATCTTCGTTCAGGTGCATCAGGGCACGGGCTTGATGCAGGGCCACATATCCGACACCCGTCAGAGCCCCTTCGAACGCACAGCTCAAGTCAAGCGCAATGCGAAGTGAATTGTCGCACACAACGCCCCCAGCGAAGTGGTTGCCGCCACAGTGGTGTATCAGGCATGCCGCGCATCGGATGAGGCGACATCGTCGTCTTTGGCAATGCTTTCCGCTTCCTTTTCCGATGTTTCTTCGGCTTCGGCAACGGTATAGCCACGAAATGCGGAAATGGTAAAGGGAGCGTCATGAACGTGAGCATGCTCATGGGGTTCGCCCTTGCGCTCGACATCGGGTTCACCCGGCTGCTCTCTTTCACTGGGGACTTCCTGCTCTTCGCGCAGTGTCTGCGCGCCGTCGTACATGCCAAGGATTCTAGCTGCAATGTCAGCGGCCTGCAGTTGAATGGCTTCGGTTTCGCCAGCCACCAGTTTCTCGAGAACTACGCGTTTGACGGTGTCTGTATCCAAAACGGCATCCTTAAGTCTCTGCGATTGGTCTTCGAGGGCCAAGCGTCTGCCCGCGCCGGGTCTTTTCAAGGCTCGTTCGCACTGGACCCGCCCATTTTGAATGTCGGGATTATCGGGAAAATCCCGGGACAACCCGTTAAAAATCGCAAGGGCTTCAGCGAAACGACCGGAATAGTAAAGGTCAACCGCTTCTCCGAAACGGCGCTTTGCATCGTCGTTCGTTTTGCCGCCCTCTCGCCACCAACTTGCCCGGCCCGGAAAGAGCCCTTTTTGTGCAGGCGCGGCCGTGGTGGTGGTGTCGTTGTTAATACGCACTGTCGCACCGCACGAGGGACACAGCCCGGTTCGCCCTAAAGCCGAGCGCGGCACCTGCATGCGCTGGCCACATGAATCACATGTCAAGATAAGTTTGCGCATCCGCCTGATTTCTCGATCGTTTCTCCTTCACCGGATTCGCCCCAAGCGAAGGCCTCCACTGTTTTCATTCTAGTCAATAGTATACTCCAAACACGGCAAACGCACCAGTAGACTGGCGGGTGTTACTCTTGCGCCTCTTCGGGACCAAGAAAACGCATCAGGGTATCCAACATCTCGCGGCTGTCAGAGTCGTCGTCGAGCACTTCCGGCATCAGCGTAATGCCTTGTTCGGCGTCGCTGAGTTCGGATGGAGCCACAAAAGGCCCGGGAAAGGGTCCTGAGTTCTGCAACGAGGCCGCCCTTGAGGTCTCTTCCAGTTCCGCGGTTTGTGGCTGCACCTCGGGGCCCTGCTCTCGGGGGGCGCTATGCGATATGCTTACACGGGCCAACTCGGCTTCAAGCGCGTGGGAACGCTCCTGAGCCTGTTGCAGCTGCGCGGTGCTTTCATCGAGTTGGGCCTGTCGCTTGTTGAGCGCTCTTTCTCCTTTTTCGAGGGAGTCGCGCAACAGCGCCAGCTCGCGTTCAAGCGCAGCTTTGCTTACTGCGGCTTCATGGGACGCATCCAGCATTTGGCGAAGCTCCCGAATCTCTTCCTGTGTATCGGCAAGCATGCGTTCAGCAAGGACGTGGGCTTCCCGTTCGGCGAGCAGTTCTGCCTGAAGTTCAGTAATTTCTGCTTCTGCGCTCTGGGTTATCGCGGAAACCTCCGCCGAGAGCAGGGCGATCTCATCGAGCCTCAGCCGGCACACTGAATCCAGTTCGCCTTTGCTTTCAAGAGCAGCGCGCAACTCCTCAGAAAGACGCTGAATCACCGACTCTTTTTCCTGGAGACGCGCTGTCACCGCTTCGGTTTCATCTGCCGCGGTCATTCGATCTTCAAGCAGACGCTGCGCTTCGTCTCGCTCACGTCGCAGGCCGGCAGTCTGCTCCTCGAGCTTGCCGCAGCGACTGGCAAGTCCGGCAGCTCTCTCCTCGGCCTTGTCAAGCCGCTGTTCCAACCGGTTGATCTCAGCCTGATGGTTCTTGCTGTCTTGCGTGGCTGCGGCACACTGTCTTTCGAGTTCCCCGACCCGTTCAGTTGTCTCAGCATGCCGCGAACGCTCGTGCTGCAACTCATTTCGAAGCGTATCCGTTTGTTCTTGCAAGGGCCCAGGCGCGTGGTGCGCAGTACGCTGCGAGGCCTCTTCAAACAATTCACGAAGCGCATGCAGCACGGCACGCAATTCATCACGACCAGCTCGCCGGTCCTCGTCAAGATGCTTGCGGCTTTCTTGTAGATTTCGGCTCAACTCCTCGGCCTTCTGCAAGACCCGCTCGTGAGTCGCCAACGCTCCGCTGCTGTTGCGCAAGGCATTGAGTGCGGCCTGTGCCTCTTTTGCCTGAGCACGATGAACTCTTATCTGTTCGGTCATATGGCGCAGAAGCGCCTGCACCCGGGGATCAAGCTGAATAGCTACGATGTCGGCTTCTGACGCATCACTCGATGCGGGGACGCGGATAATGCTGCCGCAGCCTCTGCACCAGCCATGCTGTCCAACGGCTGAATCTGGCACCTGGAACCCTTTGCCGCATTTTGGACACGAGAATGTTATCATTACGCGCCTTTCTCTGCAGATAGCCCATGTTGTCAGCCCGAACATGCTCCCGAACATGCGTTCCCACTCACAAAGTATAGCAGATGTAGACACTTGCACAAGGGGCAGGTTGTGCAACCGATTATGCTATCTATTGAAGACGGCGTCCATGAAGGGTAGACTTACCGCAATATTTGTCGGCAGAAGGAAGAAGGCCATCAAGCATATGAAGGCGCCCCGCAGCGCGGACCATCGGCTCACTGTCGCCTATCTGGCGCCGGAACTCGGCTCATTGACCTCTACATTCATCTATCGCGAGGTTGCAGCCCTGCGC
>SLSB01000572.1 GCA_007130675.1 Candidatus Hydrogenedentota bacterium
GACGGCAGAAAAATGCCCATTATGAGCCCTGTCATATTGAGAACTGACCCGTCTCTGCCGTCCCTTGCGGGACTGGATGTGTTTAGATATCCAAGTCCCCGGGTTGCCGCCCGGGGCTACGCTATGGCGTGCCTTCGGCACTCGGGGATTGGAGGTGTTTGCATATGAACGTTCGTGGATTTCCGTCCCATAAGCGCCAATACAAGACAGTTTCCTGCCGATCGCGGCAATATGGACGGCGAAATCTGTTTTGCTGTTGTTGGGTTTCCCCGACGCGCCCGACGCGCCTTGCTTTTTTCCATACTAGTCAGTATGCTGCGTACGCACACCACAGCCACAGGTGAAGGAGGTTCGCATGCCCGTACGTGCGCCGGAAGCGCCCTCGCGGCTCGCGGAAGCGGCTTTCGAGCTGTTTTCTCAGCGGGGTTTTGACCGTGTCAACCTCGATGAGGTCGCCGCCCACGCGGGCGTGACCAAGGGCAGCATCTATCACCATTACACCTCGAAAAAGGACCTCATTCTCTCAAGTTGCCGCCACTACTACCGCCGTTGGCACCGGATGATGCAACGTGAAATCGCCCCTCTCACCGACCCCATTGCCCGTCTGCGGGCTGTGTTGTCTCTGTCGGTTTCAACGTGTCTGCTCGATGAACAGAACCGCCTGTTCACCGCCGAGATTATGGCGTTGTCGCTTGTGGATGGGGACATTCGGTCCGGGTGGGCGCAGTTCTACGATTCCGTGCGCGAGACGTACATTGGCTTGACCGAGGCCGCGCGCGCGCAAGGCCAACTCGATACCGACGACCCGCGGCGGGCTGTCAATCTCATGCTGGCGGCCATGGAAGGCATTAAGCAGCGGGCCTCGTTCGAGCCGGAGATCGCCGTTCAAGAAGAACGGGAACGGATACTGTTGGATCTGCTGGGCATATTGGGATTTCAGGGAGCCTGTAACATACGTGCCGGTATGCCATGGCGCGCACAGGCCGGCACAAGGGAGGAGAAGTGACATGCGAATCGGGTTTCACACGGATGCCTTCAATTCGGCGTATGCCAGTTTCGAGAGGTGCCTCGAATGGGCCGAAAAGAACGACGTTCACTTCATCGAATGCGGGCTGATCGATGGCGTGAGCTGGATCCACGGGCTTGGCTACCAGCCCCACGTGGCGCTGTACGAAGACCCCGTGCTACTGCGCAAGAAGATGGCCGATCACGGCGTGAAATTCTCGCAGGTGGATGCCGCGTATCCGCTGTCCGGCCTGGATGGTCCCTCACGCGGGCTGCCGTATGTGCTGAAATCAATCCCGTGGGCCAAACACGCGGGGTGCAGCCATATCGCAACCACCGACGGCCTGCACAAACCCGAGAATCTTACCGATGACGAGGCCATGGCTCAGATGAAAGGCCTTTACCAGCAGATCGTCGAGACAGCCGAGGCCTACGAAATGACGATCAATATCGAGGTGCACGGTTACTTCACGACCAACCCCGACCGCATGGCCGAGATGCTCGCGTTTTGCGACAGCCCGTATCTGCAATTGAACATGGATACCGGCAACACGTTTATCGCGGGACAGGACCCCGTGGTCTTCTGCCGCCGTTTTCTCGAGCGGGTCACCCATGTGCACGTCAAGGATGTCAGCGAGTCGCTTGCGGCGGCCGTGCGCGGCGAACAGACCGGCATCGCTGTGAGCCAGTGCGCTATTGGCGACGGAGTCAACGCCAACAACATCAAACAGTGCCTTGGCATGCTTCGTGCGCAAGGGTTTGACGGGGTCTTGAGCATGGAATGCGAAGGGCAGGGCGGCCCGATGATCGAAAAATCTCTCGATTGGCTTCGGCAAACCCTCGCCGAACTCGGCATCCCGGAAAGGAAAGACTGACATGCGTGGACGCAGCATCATGACGTTAGCGCTGGGCGTTCTAGCCGCGCATGTGTGCTCGGGCGCTGCGGCGGAACCGCCCGATAACCCGCCGAACCTCGCCTTCGTTCCGGGCGATGCGCCCGGACAGTTTCGCTTCGATACCGGCGAACTGCGCGGGGAGATGTACGCAGGTACGCGCTCGCTTGGACTCCTCCCCGTGGTCCATGTGCCCACCGGCACGCCCCTAGCGTCCAGCTATGGTTTGGTCAACTACTACCGGGTGTTCAAGACCGATCACCGATTCGTCGAGAGCATGCGTGAGCTTCCGAGCGCGTCACGCATACTGTCGGACGGCGCCCTCGAGGTGCATTGGCCCGCAAACGACGAACGGCCGTTCGCATTGACAGGCGTGTACCGCTGGACCGCACCGAACATCCTCGACATCGAGACCACGGTGACGGCCAAGACGGAACTACCGGATTTCGAGGTGTTCTTGTCCTCGTATCTGACCGAACAGCAGCCCATCAGCCATGTATACGTGAAAGAGACCCCCGATGGACGCGAGAACGCGTTTATGGGTGCGCGCGAAGACTATGGCGTGTGGCAGGTCTATCCGCGCGACACCGAGGCACTGGCCATTGTGGAGGATGGCCGCTGGACCAAGCCGCCCAGTCCGGTGGATTGGGCGGTGATGCCGGATATCGCTGCGCCTCTGGTGTACCGGCGGAGCGTCTCGGTCGACGTCACGGTGGTGACCATGGCGCCGCCGGACGACGTGTTCGCGGTGTTCTCGTCCTGCGAAGGCGAGACCCATTTTTCGATGTATTTCGGACTCTACGGCCAAGCGCTTGCGGAAGGAGAGACGGCGAAAGTGGCGTCTCGTTTACAGGTGATGACAGACGCCGCCGATGCGGATATTGTTGAAGCATACCGCGCCTATCTCGAGGCCGGGCAGAAGGAGGAGCGCCAGTGAATCAAACGACACGCATTTCACGCAGGGGATTTCTTGCGCGCGCCGCGCTGGTGAGCACGGCCCCGTACATTATTCCATCAAGCGTCCTGGGCGAGAATGCGCCCAGCAACCGCATCCACGTGGGCATCCTGGGCGCGGGCGGGCAAGGCCGAAGCCTCATCAACTACGTGTACCGCCACAAAGACCGGGCGCGGGTGATTGCCGTGTGCGATGTGAACGCCGAAAACACCGCCATGGCAAAAAGTACCGTGGACCACGTGAACGAGGCCGAGGATTGCGCGGTGTACCGCGATTTTCGCGAAATGCTCGCGCGCGATGATCTTGACGCGGTGGTGATCGCGACGCCCGACCATTGGCACGCGCTGACGAGCATCGCGGCCGCGCGCGCTGGAAAGCATATCTACGGCGAAAAACCCGTGGCCTACACCGTGGCCGAGGGCCGCGCCATGGTCGAGGCGGTGCAGCGTTACGGGGTGATCTTTCAGCACGGCACGCAGCAGCGGTCGCAGGCCAATTTCCGGCATGCGTGCGCGCTCGTGCGTAACGGGCGGCTCGGAAACATCCATACCGTCCGGGTGGGTTCGCCCTTCGGGAAACGTGGCGGCAGCATCGAGGCCACGCCACCACCCGAGGGGCTCGATTACGAGTTCTGGCTGGGGCCCGCGCCATACAAACCCTACACCCCCGGGCGTTGCGACGGCCGAAGCGGCGAGGGCTGGTACCACATTCGCGATTACTCGGGCGGGTGGGTCACCGCATGGGGTTCACACGATGTGGACATCGCCCAATGGGGTATGGGCGCGGATCACACATCGCCCATCGAATACGAAGGTTGGGGCGCGTTTCCCACCGGAGGCGTCTATGACACCGCATGGCGGTGGCGCGTCGAGTGCCGGTATGCCGACGGTGTTCGCATGATATATGCCAGCGAGGACGAAAACCCGCACGGTATCCGGTTCGAGGGCGATGAAGGATGGCTTTTCGTGAATCGCGGCGTGCTCGAGGCCGAACCCGTGTCGCTGCTGGCCGAGAAGTTCAGCCCCGACGAGGACCATCTGGGCGACAGCACCGACCACATGGGGAACTTCTTCGACTGCATCCGCACCGGCGCGACACCCGCATCGCCAATTGAGGCGTCACACCGCTCGACCTCGGCGTGCCATCTGTGCAACGTCGCCATGACGCTCGGCCGCACGGTGCGGTGGGACCCCGAGAATGAACGTGCTGTAGATGATGACGAAGCCAACCGTATGCTGGCGCGGGCCATGCGCCAGCCCTGGCATATGCTGACCTGAGGAGACGCGCATATGAAATCCATGAGACGTTCGCTTGTCGTCGCGGCCGTATGTGCCGCAGGCTTGATGTGGGCCGCTCGAGCGGCCACTTTCGACCAGGCAGATGTGGAGGCGCGGTTCGAGGCGTTGCGCACCTACACTTATGGTGATGACCGCGTTGTGCTGCAGGCCGTGAACGAGCTCGTCAACCAGTCCACCCAAGCGCCTGACGCCCGCCTGCCTCTCGAGGAGCGACTGGCCGGCTTGCTTGCGGGAGAGGCTACGCCCGACGCGAAGGCGTTTGCATGTGAGATGCTGGCGCGTATCGGGACGGCCCGCAGCGTGCCCGTATTGGCTGGATTGCTCACCGACCCCGCGTTATCGCCCATGGCCCGGATTGCCCTCGAGTACATTCCGGAGCCCGAAGCGGAAGACGCCCTCATCAATGCGCTTGGCAGTCTCGAGGGCGAACTCCTGATCGGCGTTGTCTCGTCGCTGGGCAATCGGGGCCCCGTCGCGGCTGTTGAACCGCTCGGCGCTCTCCTCGATGGCGGCCACCGCACCCGAAACAATGCGATAGTGGCCGCTCTCGGACAGATAGGCGGACGCGAGGCATACAGTCTTCTCGCGGGAACGCTTCCAGCATCCGTCGACGTCCACATGCGCGACAGTGCAATGCTTCGGTGCGCCGAAGCGTTTGCCGACGCCGGCGACATCACGCAGGCGGCACGCGTCTTCGGATACTTGTTTGATGCGGGTTCGACTCCTTCAATACGTGCGGCGGGTTACATGGGCCTTGCGCGTACCTTGCCGGACCGTGCACCGGAATTGACCGCTGCTGCGCTCGATTCGGGCATTCCCGCGCTCCGCGGTGCGGCTCTCCGCTGGCTGCGCACGTCGCCACCCAACCCCGAATTCACGCATGCCATCGCGGAATGGCTTCCGCAAGCCGATGCCGAGCATCAAGCGCTGCTCCTTCATGCGCTGGCCGACCGTGGAGACCCCATTGCGCGGCCGGGCGCCGTGCGCGCTGTTTCCAGTGACGCGCACACCGTTCGCACGGCTGCTCTCGAAGCCCTGGGCACCCTCGGCAACGCCGACGATGTGCCCCTGCTGATTCGCGCCGTGCAGTCCGGTTGCGAAGACCATCGAAGCGCGGCCCAACGGGCGTTGACACGCCTCCAGGCCGATGGCGTCGACCAGGCCATCACGGCGGCGGTGGCCGAGTCCGAGAGCGGCGCGGCAGCCATCCTCATCGAGGTGCTTGTGGCGCGCAATGCACGGCAAAACCAAGACGCGCTCCTCGAGTGGGCCCGGTCGCATTCAGACAGTGCGGTGGCAGGGGCCGCGGCCAAGGCGTTCGGCTCGCTGGCGGAGCCCGAGCGGCTCGCGGAGCTGATCGATGTGTGCATCGAGGCGCAAAACGAAACGCATACCCAGAACGCGGCGGCGGGGGTGTGGGAGATGGTGCGGCGAGCGCCCGATCCCGAGAAAGCGGTGGCGATGCTGGCACGGGCCTCGGAAAGTGCGCCCGAGCAAGCGCGCGCGCGCCTCGAAGAGGTGAAGGAACGCGCCCAGAAGGAGCTGGTGATGCTGCGCACCGCCCCCATGACCATCGACCATCCGAACCTGCCGAAAGGCTATCTGATGGCCGCCTACGTCAACTGCGGCCGGCAACGGGACAGCGGCGATCATTCCGAAGGGCACATTGCGCTGGTGACCGGCGAGTCGTACACCTTCGCCGGCATCCAGGGGCCGCTCGCGGACGTGGCGTTCGATGCCGAGGCCGTGCAATATGAGATTACCGGACTGGAACCCGGCGCCGAGTACCTCCTTGGCTTCACCTGGTGGGACGCGGACAACGGCGGCCGGGTGCAGTCCGTCCGGTTCGGCACCGGCGATCCCGTCGAGTGGTCGGTGGTGTTGCCTTCGACGCCCGCAGCGGCCTTCTACATCGACAAGCCGACCTGGGCGCACGTGTTGCTGCCGATTACCCCCGAGTTTCGCGCGGAGGGACGCCTGACGGTAGCGTTCACCAGAGAAGCCGGTCCGAATGCTGTCGTCAACGAGCTTTGGCTGCTCAAGAATGCGGATGCCGCGCCCCGCAAACGGGTGCTTATCGTCACCGGCGACGATTTCCCCGGCCACCGGTGGCGCGAGACCGCCCCCGAATTGGCCCGCATCCTGCGCGAGGATCCCCGGCTCGAGGTGTCGGTCACCGAGGCGCCCGCGATCTACGGCTCGCCATTGATGGCGCATTACGACGCGACCGTGCTGCATTTCAAGAACTACGCGGACCGCCTCCCCCTCGGGGCCGAGATCGGCGAAGAACTCAAGCGGTTTGCCGAGGCGGGCCTGGGGATGGTGGTCGCGCATTTCGGCTCGGGCGCGTTTCAGGAATGGGACGGCTTCGAGCGCCTCGCGGGCCGGATATGGAACCCCGAACTCCCGGGCCACGACCCCTACGGCACGTTTACCGTGCGGATCGAGGACAGCGCTCATCCCGTCACGCGCGGCATGACCGATTTCACCGTCGTCGACGAGCTATACACGTGTCTGGACGGACAGACCGAGATCCACGTGCTCTGCGCGGCGACATCCGTGGTGGATCAGAAAGACTATCCCATGGCGTTCGTGGTTCCCGGCTTCCCGAGGGTGTTTCACACCCCCCTCGGACACGGTGTCGAGTCACTGCAATCCGAAGGCATGCGCGCCCTGTACCGCCGGGCCAGCGCCTGGGCGGCCGGACTCGACCCCGACCGGCCCTGAGTGTTTACGCAATATGGTTTGGTTGTTGACCACAATGCCGAGCTCCTGCCTGAGAGCATGGCTTGCGTAGCAAGTGCCGGCCAATCTTCAGGGCCGGTTTTGGGGAAGCGAGAGCGCGCGACGCAGGTCTTTATGCTTCTTCGGCGCCTTCGGCGGTCGTAGCACGTGCGTCTCGCCCTTGGCCGGATCATGGCCGAGACGGCCAGGCTACGAAGGCATCCGGCCGTGGCGATGGCGTAGTCGGAAAGGCTTTTGGGGGCAACGGGCGGGCATCCGAGTCTTGCGCAAACGCTTTTGCATGAGTGGATTGCGATTTTTAGGTCCGGCGGGCGCTGTGAAAGGCGGGCTATAGCCAGATGCTGATGATTGGCGCTTCCCGTGCGGAGAGCGGTTGCTCGGGAGGTTTCGTGGTCAGCGCGATGCCGTTGTCGAGTTCGATAACCGCGGTTGTGATGCCCTGTATGTCGAGTCCAATGCGCCAGACGCCCGCAGGGTCCTGTTCGGGCTGTCTCCACACGGCATATGCGGCGTTGGAATCGGGCAGCAACTCGAAGGCGTTATACCGCCCCGCCGGGTCGTAGTGAAGCGGGGCATGCACCATGGTGTCCGTGCGCGCCAATAGCGCCATCCCGGAGATGCAGGCCAGCTCGATGCTTGCGCGGCGGCATTTCGCGATGGCAATCACGGGAAGCGCGTCGCGGGGAAAATTCGGGGGCGCCGCGTGCAGTTCGGCACCCCAGCTCAACAACAGGCGCAGCCAATGCGCGCCGGTGAGGTCTTCGGCGAGCAAGGCATCGAGTTCGCGGGGCACGCCGAGGTGCACAGGGGCCGCCGTCTTCAACGCCGCGACCCGAAACGGCCACGAGTGTAGGTGCGCATGGGAAGCGGCCTCGAGGTCGGGGCTGAGCCCCGCGGGCAGCTCGATCAGCGCGGCCTCGTCGAGAGCTTGGGCCAGCAACGCCGCGGCGTGGTTGTATTTTCGCGTGCCGACAAGTGCCTGGACGTGGGCCAGCGTGGCGGTCTTCGCATCCGATTGCGAGCACGCATCGCGCAGACGAACCAGAAACCCATCGCTTTCTGCCGCGTCCGGGGCGGGAAGCAGCAGTGTCAATTCATCCCGGGGCTTGGAGGCCTGACCGAGTTCATAGGCCGCTTCGTGCAATAATCTCCGTGCGAGGGCCGTGCGTGCGCGCCAAAGGTGCGTGCGCCGCTCGGCGGGCCAGTAGGTTTCGACATAATCCATGCGGTGTTCCAGCCGCTCATGGTCCCTGTTGGCAAAATCCCTGCGCGCGGCCGCTTCGTAATGGCGCGGATGGCTTCTGTCGGCAGGATGAACCCCCTTGAAATTGGCTGCGGCGAGCAGTGCAACGGGGATGAGCGCAAGCGCCCACTTGCGCGGCAGCAGCGCGGGGGTCTTCAGGGCTTGGCCCGCACCTGCGGCGGTTCCGGCGAGGAACCCCCAGAACGGACGAAACTCAAGGGGAAGCAAGAGCGCAACCACACCAAGGCCGGTCATTAGGCACGCGGTGTCTGTGAACACGGTTCCGCCCGTTTCCCGCCAAGCCACGAATGATTTCGCGAGGATGCGGGCGACCAGCCATGCCCCAATGAGCGCGGCGACGGCCGTACCGACGGTCGCGAAATAATCCGGTGGCTGCCAAAGACCGACGTGCTCGGCTGCGAATACGGCCAGGGTGCCAAGCGCTGCCAGCAGCACAAGGGCAAGCACGAGCAGCGCCCCACGCATGTAACGCGACGCCCCGCCACGTGAAACGCAACGCGGACAGACCGCGGCAAAGCCCGCAAACAGCAAGACGGCGCATTCCAGCACCGTATGGCCAAATGGCATGGTTAGACCCGTTTCCAGCGAATAGGCCACGGGCGCAGGGGCCGTGCCCGGGGCGGCATGCCGCAGCACGAAGAAGAGAAGTGTCAGAAAGGCGAGGGCACCCGCCGAAAACGCGAACACCGTCAGCACCTGGCGCGCCAGCAGCGGGCTGCCCAAACGGGCCGCGGCCAAGCCAAGAAGCACCGCAAGCACGCCCCTCGATGAGACAATGTACATCGGCGGGAGCGCCAGAATAAGCAGCGCACAAGCGGGCCACAGCAATTCGAAGCGCACCCCAATGTTGCGCGTGTCGAGGAAGTCGCCGAACTCGGCCCCAAGTAGAGCCGCCGCCAAGACCCATGTCAGGCGAATCTGGAGTCCGGGCACGAACAAGAAGACATCCCACGGAGCAGCCGCGGCAAACAACAAGAGGAGGCTTGCGCGCAGTTTGTCGCGCGAAGAGGTCATTTCACCGCCTCCGTCGCGGGGGGGCGCGGCGCATGCACGGTAGGCGCCGTACCGGCCCAATGCACCAACAAAGCCACGACGACGAATGCGGCGAAAATCACCATGGCAATACGCCGTTCCCGGCGCATTCTCTGGATAGCATCCATCATAAACACGTGTTCCCCTGGGCGTTCCGTGCGCGGTGTGCAAAGTGCCTTATGGGCGCGCGGATTATACCACAGGCGGTGCACCCCTCTCCCGGTGCACCTGGAAGGCCTGCCC
>SLSB01000032.1 GCA_007130675.1 Candidatus Hydrogenedentota bacterium
ATCCATCATAAACACGTGTTCCCCTGGGCGTTCCGTGCGCGGTGTGCAAAGTGCCTTATGGGCGCGCGGATTATACCACAGGCGGTGCACCCCTCTCCCGGTGCACCTGGAAGGCCTGCCCGTGCAAAAAAAACCCGTGCAAAAAAGACGTGACAAACCGGCGGCATGTTGGTATTATTACTAACTAACCGTTTAGTTAATTGGAGATTTTCATATGGCGAAGTGGCGTCGGTGCCCGGAAGAGCGTCCTGCCCAGATTCTCGAGGCGGCGCTCGATGTGTTCGCGCGCAGGGGTTTTGCGGAAGCGACGATGGACGACATCGCCGGCGAGGCGGGAATCACCAAGGGCACGATATATCTTTATTTCGAGGGAAAGAGGGAGCTGCTGCTGGCGGTGGTTCGCGCGCAACTCGGGCGCTTCATGGCCTTGCTTCCGCGGATGCATGCTCTCATCACGGGAGACATAGAAGAAAACGCGCGGCAGCTTGGCGGGGATTTTCTCGGAGCGCTGATGGAACCGGAGGTCACGAAAACGATTCAGGTGATTCTGGCTGAATTGCAGCACTTGCCCGAGGTGAAGCGTTTGTATCAGGAGGAGGCGCTGCCTCAGGCCAATGTACAGGTGGCGGGGTTTCTGAAGGCGCACATGGACGTCGGCACGTTCCGCCAGCTGGACCCAACGATTGCCACGCGCTGCCTGTTCGGCATGTTCATGATTTTTGTGCTGACCCAGGAGATTCTTGGCGCAAGCCGGATTACTCCGATGTCTCAGGAAGCCATTGTGGACACCGTCACCGGGATTTTCTTTCACGGGATAATGAATCGAGGCACCGCATGATGAAACGCATATTGCCCTTGCTGTTGCTTGTTGCGCTGGGTTGCCCGGAGCGCAACGATCGCCCGCTTCTTGTGGCGGGCCTTCTCGAAGGCATTGCTGTCGAGGCCGGGTCGTTGGCAGGGGGCCGCATCGCGAAGGTGCACGCCAAAGAAGGTAACGCCGTTGCGGCGGGCGACCTGCTGATCGAACTTGATTCGAAGGACACGGAACCGATGGTGGATGCCGCCGAGGCGCAATTGCGGCAGGCGGAAGCTTTGCTGACCAAACTCGAGGCGGGGGCGCGCGAGGAACAGATCCGCCAGGCGGAGGCGGCCGCCGAGCAGGCGCGGCAACAATATGCCATGGCCTTGAAGGGCGCCCGCTCGCAGGAGATTGACGCCGCCCGGGCCGCCGCCGAAGCGGCCAGGGCTCAGCGCGACGATGCCCGGCAGGCACACGATCGCGCGAAACGGTTGTTCGAGACCGGGGCCGCCTCGGAAATGACGCGCGACCAAGCGAGAAACGCGCTCGATGCCGCCGAGGCTCAATACGCCGCCGCGCGTGAACGGCTCAATCTGGTGGCCGAGGGTGCTCGTGACGAAGAAGTACGCATGGCCAAGGCGGCGCTTGACCAGGCAGAGGCCATGCTCGATGAGTTGCGTAACGGGGCACGCGAGGAAGACATCGCCGCGGCGCGCGCCGCCCGGGACGCCGCGCGCGCCGACCTCGCGCTGGCCAATAGCCGTTTGCTCGAGATGTTTGTACGCTCGCCGATGAAGGGTGTGATCGAGAGTCTCGACGTCAGGCCTGGAGACTTGGTGCAGCCGGGCCCTATCGTGCGGATTGTCGACCCCGACGATCTCGAGCTGGTGATCTACGTGAGCGCGCCGGTCTTGAGCAGGATTCGCCTGGGTCAGCAAATTGCCCTTTCGCCCGATGATGACGAGAGCGTCTACTACGGTGAGGTGATCTTCATTGCCAACGAGGGCGAGTTCACGCCGCGTAACCTCCAAACCGAGGAGGCCCGCGCGCGACAGGTGTTCGGCATCAAACTCCGCGTACCGTCGCATGACGGCGCTCTCAAGGCGGGCATGACCGTCACGGCGCGGATACCGCCGCATGGCACGAGCGCGGTATGAACACAGTTATCCAGACTGAGAACCTCACCCGCCGTTTTGGCAGCGTCACCGCGGTCGACAAGGTTAGCCTCGAGATCGAAGAGGGCGATATCTTTGGATTCCTTGGCCCCAACGGCTCGGGCAAGTCTACCGTAATCCGCATGCTGTGCGGCCTACTGATGCCCACGCAGGGCAGCGCGCGGGTCCTCGGGTGCGACGTGGTTCGCGACAGTGAAAAGGTCAAGCACAATATCGGCTACATGTCGCAGCAATTCAGCCTCTATCCTGATCTCACCGTCATGGAGAATCTCACCTTTTACGCTCGCATCTACGGCATTCCCTACCGCAGCCGCCGGGACCGTATCGAGGAGGTGATCGAGATCGTGGGCATTCAGGATTACCGTAAACGGCTGGCGGGATACCTTTCGGGCGGTTGGAAGCAGCGGCTGGCCCTGGCGTGCGCGCTGGTACACCAGCCCAAGCTGATGTTTCTCGATGAGCCCACGGCGGGCATCGACCCTGTCGCGCGCCGCGAGCTCTGGAACCTGCTCTTCGAGTTGTCCGGCCAAGGCGTTACATTTTTCGTTACCACACATTATATGGACGAGGCCGAGCGCTGCAGCCATGTCGGCTACATCCATTTTTCCAAGCTCATTGTGTGCGGCACGCCCAATGAACTGAAACAACTTGATGAGATCTCTCCCGAGGGCACGGTGCGTCTCGAGGTGCGCTGCCAGCGGCTGCCTTCGGCCATGCGAAGCCTGAGCGGCAGACCTTACGTGCGCGACGTCACGATCTTTGCCGACTCGCTTCACGTGCTTGCCGAGGAAGGCTGTGAAGCACACATCGAGAACGATCTTGCGGAAGCCGGGTTCGCTCAGACGCAGGTCATCGCAATTCCTCCCACACTCGAGGATGTGTTTGTCACCCTGACGCGCAGAAGGAAGGCGGTGTAATATGTTCAAGGGCCTTACGTCGATTGTGTACAAAGAGACCTTTCATATTCTGCGCGATTTCCGGACACTGTTTCTCATGTTGCTGTTGCCTTCGATGGACCTGATCATCTTCGGGTACGCCATTGATCTCGAGGTGCGCAATATCTCGACCGTGGTCTACAACCTCGATGGGCGACGCCAGAGCCGCGAACTGCTCGATATGTTTGCCCATTCGGGATATTTTTCATTTCGTGGCACGGTTTCCAGCGACGACGAGCTCGAGCGGGCCATTGTGCGCGGCGATGCCAAAGTCGCCATCAAGATTCCGCCGGATTACACCGACCAGCTTTTGCGCGGCAAGAGCGCCCAAGTGCAGGTGTTGCTGGATGGGAGCGATTCCACCGTGGCCATGCAGGCCCTCCAGGTTGTCAATGCCATTGCGCTGAGAAGATCCATCGACATCATTTCCGACCGCGTCAACTTGCCCGGCGAGTTTCCGATTGACGCGCGACCCCGTGTGTTGTTCAATCCCGATCTCAAAACGCCCTATTTCATGGTGCCCGGGCTGGTCGGCATGATCATGCAGTCGGTCACGATGCTCTTAACCGCTTTCGCGGTGGTGCGGGAAAAGGAAACCGGCACCCTCGAGCAGTTGATGGTCACCCCTGTCTCGCGGATGGGTCTCATGATGGGGAAACTTCTGCCGTATGCGGTCGTGGGATTTATCGAGATGGTGTTCGCGCTCTCCCTCATGCGGTTCATTTTCCAGGTGCCCATCGCGGGCAACGTATTTGTTCTGGGGCTGTTCGGCATGGTCTTCGTGTTCACCAACCTCGGGTTGGGCTTGTTCATCTCGACCATAGCCCAGAACCAGATGCAGGCTGTTCAACTCGCCCTGGTCTTCATACTGCCCTCGATTCTGATGTCGGGCTTCATGTTTCCTATCGAGTCGATGCCCAGACCACTTTACGCCTTGGCGCATGTCATCCCCGCGACGTATTGGATACGCATCCTGCGAGGTGTCATTCTACGTGCCGCCGGCTTCTCGGATCTCTGGAACCAAGGGGCATGGATGATCGTGATCGGCGTCTTCGTGCTGATGATCGCCGCGTCGCGTTTCCGCAAGACCCTCGCGTAATGCCCCAGACGGCCCTGCTGCCCGCAGGCCAAGACCGGTGGGCCGTGCGCATCCATGCCTCAAGATCATGGCAAGGGCACCGGCCCGTGTTTTGCTCAATAACGCCAAGCAAGAGACGGTGGAACTGTTGCAAAACACATTCTAGGTCCCGATGAATTGGCAATCGCTCGTGGATGTTCCGAGTCCTTCTCGCATCGGGGCGCCCCGAAGGGGCTATCTGGAATAGCCTGGGGCAGAGCGAAGCGTCGCCCCAGGAACACGACCCATAAGCGGAAGCCCTGAAGGAAAGACCATACAACAAGGGGCGTCCTGCACCCAACAAAAACAGATTCTCACACCTTCCTTCTAGATCGCCCTTTCAGGGCTCAGCCCTGTGGGGCGTGTTTCCCGGGGCGCCGGCACGCGTGACCGCGTGCCTTGCCCCGGGCTGTTTCAGGTCGCCCCTGACGGGGCTGCAACAAAAACCCTGAGTTTCCGGCGTGGGCATGGGTTTTTCAACGGCTCCACGGTGTCCGGTCCATCAACCAGTGGGGGAGTCTGGCGGCACGGATAGACGCTTACAAAGACCGGCCGGTAACGTGATGGGCGTGTTTGGAGCCGCCCGCATCAGGGTCAATAGAAAAGGCCTCCCGTGCGGGAGGCCTGAAAACAACATGTGCCTTGGCCGGACCGTGGCGTTCTGCCCGAGGGGCGGGCGTTGCCTACGACGGCGCGAGGCGCTTATCCATCGCCGGGGCTGGTCTGTTGTGCCCTGGCCGCCGCCTGTGCGGCTTCATGCTCGCGCCGCTGCTGCTCGAGCTGCCGCCGGCGCTCCTGGTCCTCTCTCCAGCGTTCCTTCTCGCGGTCAACCTGGTTCAGCTTGGCTTCGGCGCGTTCGACTTCCGTGTCGCGCGATTCAACAAGCGCGCGCGACTGGTCGTCGGGAATGTGTCTGAGCATGGCGAGAGCATTTTGGTACATCCTCCTGGCCGCATCGAAATCTTCTTCGCGCGTGGCTTCATCGATCGCGCGGTCGCCTTCTTCGATAAGGGACTGGCTGTGGTGGATGATCTCTGTAACGACCCGGCGGATATGGCCTTGGGCGTCGCGCTTGCCTCTTTCAGCCTGTTCACGCTGCGCCCGGAACTCGACGCTCACGTTATCGAACAGCGACACGGCTCTCTGGTAAACATCAAGAGCCTCGCCCAGGCGCTCACGCTCTGCCAGAACATTGGCTTCAGCCAGGGCCGTTTCGGCGGCGGAGACAATCTCGCGGTCGGTTTGCTCCCGCTCATCGCGCCGTCGCTGCTCGACACGGGTCTGGTGGATAGCGCTCGCGGCGACTTCGTTGCCCCGGTCGATTCCCAGTGCGCGGTTAAAGTACACAAGCGCATCCTGGAGCACGTTGGCCGGGGGGTCGGGTTCCGCGGCGCGCGCGACAAGTTCATCGCCCCGCTCGATGTAGTAGTTGGCAACTTTGCGCACGATGCGCGGTCGGTCAGGGCCACGCGACTCGAGCGCAATCGTCCATTCTTGAACGGCACGCTCTTTGTCGCCAAACTCGTAATACATGTCCCCAATTTGCTCATAGGCCTGGTGAATGCCGGGATTCACGCGGACAAAATAATCGTAAATGGTCTCCGCCGCTTGTGGGTTATTTTTCTCTTTCAGCAGGTATTCGATGTTATCCACGAAGTACCACGTGAGGCTTTCATCCGACGGTTTGAGATACCCGAGGTCTTCTTCGATCTGTACGACGGTATACAAGATGTCGCTTACCGCCTGGACGGCGTGCGTAAAGGCGTTCTGCGCTCCGCCGTTGGCCAGATAGCCGTCGAACCCATCGCCGCGGGTGTAGTCGGTTTGAATGAGGATCTCCGCATCGCGCATATACCGTCGGTTTCTCTCGAGATACTGCCTGAGATTGCGCACCACCATAGGCCTTTCGCGCGCGGGCACATAGGTAAGCATGTTCATGTGCTCGTCAATGTCCTGTCTGATTTGCTCGGCCAGTCTTCGGCCTTCGACCGACGTGTCCAGCATAAACGGCAAGAACATGTCCGAGACCAGCGCCGACAGCACCCCGGCACGGTATGCGAAATAGCTGCCTGCCGAATAGTTGCGCGCATGGCGCAGAAGCAGCATCTCCGCTTCAATGCGATGCATAAGACGGTTCTCAGTGGTGATCCCGACCGAATCACGCAGCGCCGCGGGACCCGCCAGCGCCCCTTTGATCACGTCGCTATCGTATTTAGTTTGCGGGGACCTGAAAACGTCGCGCATACTACGGCGCACGACCTGGATGGATGTCCCGGTAATGGCCCGCTGCGCACGGGGTCCCCATGCGTAAGCATCTCCTGAAAAGATGGCAACCGCCACAATGGTTGCAACAATTACAAAAAATACTCGATGTCTCATCTCATACCTCATTTGTTTAGTCGTCAACACCCTACCGGATACGGCACGCGCCGGAGGGCTCATCCGTTCTTACTCTCTCTCTTGCAGGTCGGCCTTGTCGAAGGCCTCCACCCGCACCCTTTAGAATACCAGATTATTGTACATCGGATCATGGGGGCGGTGCCGGTACCGGGGCTGAAACTGCGTACCCGGCAAACGGTTGCTGCACCACGCTGGAACCTCCTGCAGCACGCTGTTGTCGTAAACGTTCCTTCGTGTCCATTCTACCAGAAGTTCGGTGTACGGGGGGCGATGCAGCCGGTCGGGATACCGGTGAAACTCAACGTGCCCATCGAGATACAAAACATTTCCGCCAGGCGGCACCATATGGTTCAACTGAAGCCTGCCCAAGTCGCTGATCGAGTCATATAGGACGGGGATCTCGCTCTCCGAAGCGGCCATGGCTGCCGGGTTGTGCAAATCCGAAATAAAAAAGCGTGAGACTCCCTGCTGCAGACGGAAAAAGGTCGTGCCGCCACCCGGCCCGTGGGTTCCGGGAATCGTAAGGTTCTGGACCATAAAATCCACCGCACCCTCGTACATGAGCCGATGGAGCTCGTCCCACAGGAATAGCGCATGCTCTTCGGTTTTGACGGCATAGGGCAAATACGTATACATATCGTTGGTGAGGCACTCGGGGTCCATGCGCTGCCCCAGCAAACCCTGGATGGCATCGCGGTTGCGCGGATCCGTAAACATCACGCTCTCGAGATAACCATCCACAAACGTAACGTCGGTGTACCAATCAAGACGCGCGTCCGCCAGTTCCTTCAGTGACCCGGGACACGCGAACACCCTCAATGTATCCAAGTATTCGGGATAGAATCCCCGGACATCGCAGATGAAGTTGTTGCGCTGGAGATGACGGCGTATGCCCTCGGAATCCGGATAGTCCCAATAGCCGTTTGGAGCGCCAGGCGGGTAATATCCGTTGTGGTCGTTGGCCCACATGGTGAACACAATGCCGATCTGGCGAATGCTGTTGTTGCAATAGGCCCGGCGCGCCTGCTCACGCGCGCGCATCAGGGCCGGAAGAACCAACACAAACAGAATGCCGATGATCGTAACCGACACCAACAACTCGATGAGTGTGAAACCATGCTTACGGGGCAGGCAAGTCATGATGGCCCTCACGCCAGGCGGCCCTTATGCCGCGCTGCGCATTGCCGTGCATTTAACTCTATAACCCTCTCTGCGACAGTACCATGACTGTCCGCGATTGTCAACAGAAGACCTTGGCCCGCACTGCGCGCGAAATGACCGGCTTTTTTGAGCAAGCGACCCTGCAACGGCACAATCACGGGTGAAGGCCTGGTTATTGCCCAGCTTTTGACTGGCGGGTATCCGTGCTTTACGCAGGCAAGGCTGCCTGAATGGATTGCAATTGGCGGATGCGGGAGCCTGCTGTGACGTATCGCATGGCAATCTGCAGGCAGAAAGAGTGGTGCTCTCCTGGCCTGTGGAGGCGCGCAAGCGATGCGCGATGAATGGGGCCGGTCGATCACTACGCCTCGTGTGCGGATTGTGGCGGGGTTTTCCGCTTTATGTTTGAGTGCCTGGATCCACAAGTCTTCCCAGGAACAACAAGGTTTGCGTTTCGTTGTCTCGAATAAGGAACAGGAAGGGCCGGTCCACGCGAAAGACCGGGGCGGGTGTAGCGACTTTGGTGATCATTTCGACGGCGGTGGCGGCCGCGGCCTCGGTGCCCTCTTCGTTCACCTCGACGAAGGCCTTATGCTTGATCTGGCCGATCCAGAGGTCGCCTTTTCGCCAGCCCATGCCGGTGAAATCCGCATCGTTTTCCTGAAACGCGTCGTGTATCCCGAGCGCTTTGAAAGGCGGGACGAGATCGTACTCTGATTCGAGAATGAATCTTGGGAGATAGAGTTCAGTTTCTTGTGCGGGCGAAGCGTCGAGATCAGCCAGCCATTGCTTGAGGTTTTCAGCGCTCAACTGCTCCTCGAGGGCGGGCAGGCCGGTCACTTCGTCGGGTAGCAGTATAACCATCGACAGCCGTTCACCTTCATAGGGGAGCGCCGCCGCCTGGAAACCGTCCTTGTGCAGAACCTTGATCTCGGATTTCTGATACATCAGCGGAACGGTCACTTCCTCGCCTGGAGTCAGGGTAAACGGAGCGTCGTGCGTGTTGTCTTCCGAAAAACGGTTTTCCCAGAATCCCTGGAAATAGATGGCGTTCAGCAGGACGCATACGGAATCAGGGCTGAGTTGCTCGAGGATTTTGTCGATTTTGCCCTCGGTTTTCTTCTCGACCCAGGCATTTATTTCGTCGACCCGGCCGCGGAAGAACTCCGCGTTATACGCATGGTCCAGCAGCGCTTTGTATTCGGAGCTGAGGTCGCCGCCCGTGAGCCAGAGGCCATTTGCGATGGTAAGTTTCTGCTCAGTTTCCGCCACGCTGTCCATCAATCTGCGGCTGAGTTGCCTGAAGGCCGGGTGCAACGCTTCGTGATCGTCGGGAAAGTGAAGCACTCCAGCCATTTCTGCGGCGGTATTGCCCCGCGCACCGCCGTAGGTCATGCCCATGGCCACCGAGATGCTGTACGGCGACATGAACAGGTTGCCCTCTTCCGCCGAGAGATGGCGGTAGAGGTCGATCGCGAACGCCGTATTCCCTTGAACAAGCTCGGGCGTGTCGGCCGCCGTGGGAGACGGCGGAACACCCGATCCGCCGCAAAGCCCCGGGAGGGCTGTGCCCAAGAGGACCGCGCAAAGCGTTAATGTCGTGTATTTCATGACAAGCACCCTAGTCGTTCTTGCTGCGCACTGGAGGATTCCGGGGCATTTTTGCTGTGAGCTCGCCCGTACGTTCATGGAACAACAAGCGCGAGCACCGAAAACCTTACGTGCACCTGTATTTCATTATAGCATGCACCAAATA
>SLSB01000517.1 GCA_007130675.1 Candidatus Hydrogenedentota bacterium
GTCTTGATGCAACGGAATCCGTGGGCGCACTCATCGCGCTTATGACCGATGACGACGCAGCCCCCTTCGGCCGGATGGGCGCGGCGTGGGCGCTTGGTGAGCTCGGGGCCCCGGTGGCGGTCGAGCCGCTGCTCGGAATCGTCCTTGGGTCGTCCGGCGGCCGGTGGAACTACACATCGGTGCCCGTATATGCTGCCGAGGCGCTTGGGAAGATAAACGACCGTGACAGCTTGCCGCGTCTTGTCGAAGCGCTCGATGCGCGAGACCGGCATCTGCGCGCGCAGGTGGCCGTGACGCTCGAGCGCGTGACCGGGCAGAGTTTCGGCGAGAACCGCGAGGATTGGGAGGCGTTCCTGGCATCGGATTCGTAGACCTTTCTCTTATCGAGCGGCCTGCCGGATGTTGTTCGGACTTCCCGAGAAGCCCCTGCATGTGGTATACACCTCACCGGAGAGCAGGCCACAGATGGGGATGGTGGCCGCACCTGTTGCACGGCGCGGGGCGTGACGGATAGGGGAGAAGTACATGAGCCCGAGGTGGGTCAGTCTATTCGGTCTTTTCGTGATGCTGTTTCTGGCGTGGGCGCTCTCGGAGCGGCGCAACGCCGTGCCATGGCGGGTGCTCTTCTGGGGCATTGGCCTCCAGTTTGCCATCGGCGCGGTTCTGCTGCCCACCCGTCTTAAGCTCGCCGCGTTCGCATGGGCGGGGAAGGTCACCGACGTCCTGACCGCCGCCTCGCTCGAGGGCGCGGGGTTTGTGTTCGGCGATCTGGCGAAGGACCCGTCCTATGGATCGCTTGTGGCCTTCCAGGTGCTGCCCGTAATCATCTTCGTGTCTGCGCTCTCAGGCGTGCTCTACCACTTCCATTTCATCCAGGCGGCGGTGCGCATGGCAACGTGGCTCATGCGCCGCACGCTCAAAACCTCGGGCGCGGAAACCGTCGGCGCGGTGTTGCTGGTGCTGCTGGGCATTGAATCCATCGCCGTCATCCGGGCCTATGTGAAAAGCATGACCCGTTCGGAGTTGTGCACCATCATGACCGCGTTTATGGCCACTATTGCGGGCAGTGTGATGGTGGTGTACGCGGGCTTCGGAGCCGAACCGGGCCATCTGCTGACCGCGTCGCTCATGAGCGCGCCCGCGGCCATTGCGATCTCGAAGTTGCTGGTCCCTGAACTCGAGCATCCCGCCACGGCGGGCTACGTGCGCATCTATCTGCCGGTCGAGAGCCACAATTTCGTCGACGCTGCCGCTCGCGGAACCTCGCAGGGGCTTTCACTCGCGCTTAACGTCGGGGCGATGCTCATCGCTTTTCTGGGACTGGTCTATGTGGCGGATCTGCTGTTCGGCGCGGTCACGGGCTACACCTTCAAGGAGACCGTGGGCTGGTTTTTCCGTCCCTTCGCGATACTGATGGGCGCCCCACGGGCCGACGCCCGGATTCTGGGCGAATTGTTGGGAACAAAGACGGTGTTGAACGAGTTTCTGGCGTATGTGGACCTCCAGGCCGTCGAGGGCTTGAGCGATCGCGGCCGGATGATCGCCACGTATGCCCTCTGCGGGTTCGCGAATCCCGGAAGCCTCGGGATCCTGATTGCGGGCATGACGAGCATTGCCCCCGAGCGTCAGAAAGACATTGTGCAGCTCGGGTTCCGTGCCTTTGCGGGCGGCACCCTGGCTTGTTTTGCCACGGCATGTGTGGCGGGAGTGTTGCTCTATGCCTGACAACATCATTCCACGGGTGCTGACCATCGCCGGGAGCGACTCGGGCGGGGGAGCGGGCATCCAGGCCGATCTCAAGACCTTCACTGCGCTGCGGGTCTTTGGCATGGCCGCCATCACGTCTGTCACGGCGCAGAATACCGTTGGCGTCAGCGGCGTGCACGATCTGCCGCCCGAGTTCGTCGCCGAGCAGATCGACGACGTCGCGCAGGATATCGGCGTCGACGCCGCCAAGACCGGGATGCTTTCGAGTGCGGCCATCGTTGAGGCGGTCGCCGACAGCATCGAGCGCAATGCCCTCGAAAAGCTCGTGGTCGACCCCGTGATGGTTGCAAAGAGCGGTGATTCCCTCTTGCGGGATTCAGCACAGCAGGCCGTGCGCGAACGAATCCTCCCCCTGGCGTACATGGTCACGCCAAACGCATCCGAGGCCGAGGTGCTGGCCGGCATGCGAATCGCCGGACCCGAGGACGTGGAAGAGGCGGTGCGGCGAATCCACGGTCTTGGCGCGCGGTATGTGTTGTTGAAAGGCGGGCACCTGCCCGGCAGCGAAGCCGTCGATTATCTCTTCGACGGCGTGACAGTCCAACGATTCGCTGCACCGCGCATCGCCACAAAGAACACGCACGGGACCGGCTGCACCTACTCGGCGGCCATTGCAGCGTTTCTGGCGCGGGGAGACGCGCCCGCCGAAGCCGTGCAGCACGCCAAGTATTACCTCACAGGCGCCATTCAGCACAGTTTTGCGCTTGGCTCAGGTCATGGCCCGCTCAACCATTTCTGGCAAGGCGCTCCATGAGCAACTGCTCATCCTGCCAGATTCGTATGCACGGGCTCTTGAGTCCCCGACCCGATTCACATGGCGTGGACTCCACCGAATAGCAAGCACGGCGTCCGACTGCGCTTCTGGGGGAATCCCATAGCCCGCATGTCGCACCAATTCAGGCACGCCATAGTTGGTGAGATATGCAGGTTAGAACGGTTGCTCCCGACGCAGCGTCGTGCGCACGCGCGTTCCTTGTCGCAGGCAGATATGGTACGGTGCCGTCGTGCCCACAGTCTGCCATACAGGTCGCACGAATGGCCTGGCGTTGGCTCGGGCCTCACCAATGCGTCTCCGGTTCTGTCTTTTCCGTTTTGGGGCTTCCGTTTGACATCGCCCGTAGCGTCTGCTAGGATTCACGCTCCACTCGATTTGCGAGAAGTCCACGGTCGCGAGATCCGTTTTTCGTGCCCGTTTATTCAATCAGACCGGCGCATGTGGGGTGGACTGCAACTGCGCGGAAGAGCTGAACATGAGGGAAGAAGCCATGCCAAAAATTCTTGCGTTGGACAACCTTAGCGACCAGGGACTTGATGTATTTCGAAACGAAGGGTTCGCGGTGGACGTGAAGCCTCCTCAGAAACCCGAGGAACTGGCCGCGATCATCGGCGAGTATGACGGCCTTGTTGTGCGCAGTGCAACGAAGGTTACCGCAGAAGCGTTGGCCAATCCCGGCAATCTCAAAGTGATCGGCCGGGCCGGTGTCGGCACGGATAACGTGGACAAGACCGAGGCGACCAAGCGCGGCATCGTCGTGATGAATGTGCCCGGCGGCAACACCATATCCACCTGTGAGCATACTCTTGCGCTCATGTTGGCCCTGTGCCGCAACGTACCCAACGCCCATCAATCCATGATGGAGGGCCGCTGGGACCGCAAGCTGTTCATGGGCACGGAAGTCCGCGGGAAGACACTCGGGGTGGTGGGGGTCGGCCGTATTGGCGGCGAGGTCGCGAAGCGCGCCTTGGCGTTCGAGATGAAGGTGCTGGCTTTTGATCCAATTCTGACCAAGCTGAAGGCTGAAGCGCTGGGCGTGGAATTGGTTTCCCTCGATGAACTGCTTGAGCGCTCGGATATCATATCAGTGCATGCCCCCAAGAGCGACAAGACCTTGAACATGATCGCTTATGACCAACTCAAGCGGATGAAGCCCACGTGCCGGATCGTGAACTGTGCGCGCGGCGGGATCATCAATGAGCAAGACTTGGCGCGGGCGCTTGAAGAAGGTCTGATCGCGGGGGCCGCGCTTGACGTGTACACCTCGGAACCCTTCGAAGACAATCCTTTCCTGAAACTCGACAATATCATCATGACGCCCCATCTGGCCGCTTCGACCGACGAGGCGCAGTTGACGGTTGCGGTGGACGTGGCCAAGCAGATGGTCGAGTACTTGAACACAGGCACGATCATCAATGCTGTGAACGTGCCGAGCCTTGACAGCGAAACACGCGCGAAGCTTGCCCCGGTGCTGTTCCTTGCCGAACGGATCGGGACGTTCCAGTCGGGCTATATGAAGGGAACGCCGAAGGCTATCCGCATTGATTATGCCGGCACGCTGCCCGTCACCGACACCTACCCGCTCACGGTAGCGGTGCTGATCGGGTTTCTCAAGCCGCTGGTCGAGATGGTGAACGAAGTCAGCGCGCCAAGTCTGCTCGAGGACCACGGCATCGAGTTCAGCGAGACCCGCCGGGCCGAAGCTGCCGATTATGCCTTCCAGATTGGCGTGACCGTCGAGACGGACGAAGAAACCCATCACGTCGCGGGCACACTGTTTGGAAATGACGACCCGCGCATCTGCGTGATTGACGGCACCCGCGTCGATGCGATTCCGGAAGGGCCCATGGTCGTGTGCACAAATGAGGACAAACCGCTGATCATCGGTCGCGTGGCAACCATCATCGGCGAAGCGGGCGTCAATATCGCCAACCTGGTGCTGGGGCGTGACGAACGCGGCGGACGGGCAGCCACAATTCTCAATGTGGACGATCCCTTGTCGGACGAAGTCATGGAGAAGATTCGCGCTGTGCCTCATGTGAAAGAAGCACGACTGGTTCAATTGTAAATCAACCAACGGTTTTACGTTAACGACGTTACTGCGTTGCCGGGGAAGAAGTATGGCTAAATTCGAACACGTTCAGGTTCCTGAGGACGGCGAGAAAATTACGGTTGCAGCGGATGGCACATTGCAGACACCGGATAAACCGGTCATCGCGTTTATCGAAGGTGATGGGACGGGCCGGGACATCTGGCGGGCGTCTAAAATGGTGTTTGACGCCGCTGTCAAGCATTGTTATGGCGCTGCGCGCGAAGTCGCGTGGATGGAGATTTTCGCTGGTGAAAAGGCAAACAGCGTTTGCGGGAACTATCTGCCCGACGAGACCCTCGAGGCGATTCAAGAGTATCATGTGGCCATTAAGGGGCCGCTGACCACCCCGGTTGGCGGAGGTTTCCGCAGTCTGAATGTCACCTTGCGCCAGCGGCTGGATTTGTTCGCATGCGTTCGCCCGGTGCGGTATTTCCCCGGCGTTCCCAGTCCTGTCAAAGAACCAGGAAAGGTCGACATGGTCATCTTTCGTGAAAACACGGAGGATGTGTATTCCGGCCTCGAGTTGCAGGAAGGCACAGAGGAAGCCAAGAAGCTGATTGAGTTCTGCAGGGAAGCCTACGGGTGGAACATCCGCCCAGACTCCGGCATTGGCATTAAGCCGGTAAGCATCCAGGGCTCGAAGCGGATCATTCGCGCCGCCATCAATTACGCCCTGAAACACGGGCGCAAGTCCGTGACCTTGGTTCACAAAGGCAACATCATGAAATTCACCGAGGGGGCCTTCCGCAAATGGGGTTACGATCTCGTGCGCGAGGAATTCTCCGATGTGGCCGTGGGCTGGGAAGACTGCGGCGGCGACCCGGGCGGAAAACTGCTTGTAAAGGATACGATTGCCGATATCTTTTTGCAGCAGATCCTTACGCGCCCGACCGAATTCGACGTTATCGCCACCATGAACCTCAATGGCGACTACATGAGCGACGCCTTGGCCGCCCAAGTGGGTGGAATCGGCATCGCACCGGGCGCCAACATCAATTATGAGAATGGCATGGCCATCTTCGAGGCCACGCACGGCACGGCGCCCAAGTACGCCGACCTCGACCAAGTCAACCCCAGCAGCGTCATCCTTTCGGGCATCATGATGTTCGAGCATCTGGGGTGGACCGAGGTGTCCGAGGCAATCATCCAGGCGATGACCCGCACCTTTGCAAACAAGACGGTGACGTATGACTTCGAACGTTTGATGACGGGCGCCACATTACTCAAATGTAGCGAATTTGGCCAAAAAGTCATAGAAAATCTGTAAATTCACACCCGGCATATTTGCTTCAAGGGATTTTCCGGTGACTTACTCTTGATCAATCCCTCCGTATATGTCACTATGACCAGTGGCAGAATGGGCTGAGCGGATTGAGTGATGGGGGTGCGACACCGTGCCGGAATCCAGAATACTTTTCACGGAAGAAGAGACACAGGAAAAGCTGGCGCGGCTGTACCGCTATTCTCAAGTGGGGCATTGCGTAAGCAGCGTGACCCACGATGTCAACAACTTTCTCGGGGCGATCCTTGCGTATGCGGAGCTGATCGGGCTCGAGGGCGTGCAAACCGCTGAATCTACCCGCATGCTGGGTGAGATTATGGAAGCTGTGCGCCGGTCGAGCCGTCTGATCGGCGGCCTTACCGACATTGCCCGGCGCGAGCGTCCGGATATTCGCGTGGTACGTCCCCGCGAGGTTGTTGAAAGCGTGCTGGATCTTCGCCGGTATGACCTTAAGGTAGCCAGAGTGAGCGTCGAAACAGCTTACGCGGAAAACCTCCCTGATATGGCGGTGGATTTGCCGAAACTTGAACAGGCGTTGATTTATCTTCTTTCAAATGCTATCGAGGCGGTCGAGGGGCGTGTGAATGGACGGCTGAAAATCTCGGTTTTTTCTGAAGACGAGCGGATTTGCTTTGATTTGTGGAACTCGGGCGAAGTTGTGGGGGAGGACCTGCGCACGCGGCTGTTCGAGCCGTTTTTTACGACGAAGAACGGTGATCATCTGGGGTTGGGGTTGTGGGCCGCCCGCCGGAATCTGCGCATGTACGGCGGCGATGTGAGCTACGATCCACAGCGGGGATTTTCCGTGACGCTTCCGCGCGAGGCCAAGACGGCAGCGCTGAAGGATGAAAACCTCACGGCCTGATTGCATGTGCCCGTTTGTTAACGGCTCGCCGCGTGGCTATTCCAACACGTACACGACCTCGACTTTGGCGGTACATGCTGTGCGTTCGGAGTCAGGTTGGTCCGCCCCGTATTCGGGCACCTGATTCCAAACGACCTCGACAATGCGCAAATCCAGGATGGTGTCGATGCGGGCCGCCATGCTCTGGGCTGCTGCTTCCGCATGGGGGAGTGCATTTTCCATGGCCCGCATAATGGCCCGGCGCTCCACCTCTGTTTGGTTCGAGACTGTAAGTAATGGCCCTGTGAGAAGCGCTTCCGTATCGTTTGCCACACTGCGCAACGCATCGGAGATCTCGGCCAGCCTGACGACCGGGTCATCCACTCCGGCGGCGAGTCTGCCAATGGTAAAGCGCAGGCGCAATGCAAACGTGACCAGCGTCGTGTTTGCATCGGGGATGCTCGGAGCCGTTATGAGCCTCTCGAGGGGCGAAATCTCGCGGTCTTTCAGCATGTTCAGGATGCGGATCTCAGTATTCTTTACCTCCGCAGCCGCATCGCCCAGCGAGGTGTCGGTCAGTTCGAAGTAGAGCCAGAATTCGGCGCGGTCGGGCGCGATTTCCACCGTCCCCACGCCCGCCGACGTGATGGTCGAGGGGGGGAGAATCTGCATCTCCTGCGCGCCCGCGACCGCTGGCGCCACGAGCAAGACCACACCAGCGAGAAGGCATATCGTTCGGAGCCGCATGCCTGGGCTAGGCCTCAGGCAGAAAGGGGAAAAGGCGCCGCAGCTCGTCGTCGGTGGGCTGACGGCCATACGGACAAATCTCGAAAGTTTCGGCATAACGCGTTTCCTTTGCCTGAAGGGGACCGTACCACTTGGCGAGAAGAGCGCGGTGGGTATCCGCAATCTGCATAAAGGGTACGTCCCAATTCTTGCGCAGCCATGTCATCCGGGCCTCGGGTGCCCCGGGCACCTCGTGCAGCGTTCCCTCGAGCCATGGAAGCCACTCGTACATCTGCGATTCCATGGCGTCCAGCATGGCGTACTTGGTGTCGATGGCGTCATCGATCGCGATCGCAACGTGCGGGGCCGATGTCAGCGCGCTCGGGCGCGCGTGCATCAGATAAAAGAAGCTGGGATTGTGGCGCAACGGCTCGGTGTCCGGACAACAATTGGGAACCGTTACCATAAACGAGGCATCCTGCACCAGGGTTGACGTATACCGGTGATCGGGGTGATAGTCGGCGGGATGGTGGCTGACGACGATATCGGCTGTGTGGTTGCGGATGATTCGGATTACCTCGTGGCGCGCCTGGAGTGTGGGCAGCAGCTCGCCATCGTGATGATCGAGGATGACTGTCTGCACCCCGCCGCGCTGGGCCGACTGCGCGGCTTCGCATCGGCGTCGCCGGGCCAGTGCCCCGCCCCCCATCTCGTGATGCCCGGCATCACCATTGGTGAGCGACACAAAAAGCACATTGTGCCCTCCGCGCGCCCACTTTACGGCCGTTCCGCCGGCGTAGGCTTCACAATCGTCGGGGTGCGCGCCCAAAATGACGATATTCATGGCCCTTCGCCGGTTTCTTCCTCAAGTGCCGCCTGGTGTTGCGCAGTCTCCGGGGCCCCTTCGAAGTTGACGCGCACAGGAGGCGTTGGCAGCGCGCGCGAGAAACGGCTCTCGGGCGTCTCGGCGGTCATCGGGTCGATGGTATCGGGGTCGGTGCCTTCCGGCATCAGAAGCGCCTCGACATCCAGCGTAATGAGCATGGTCTCGGGAATGGTATCGCGCGCCGCGAGTACATTCACCCGATGTTCCGGCACGCTTGGCGTGGACGTTCTCCCGATCACCGTCCCGAACGTGTCTAAGACATGGTCGCCGTCTTTGATCGCGATACGAAGTACGCCGGGGTTTCTCGGGAACGATCTGCGCGCCCTCACGCGGATATCGAGCCACAGCTCGTCGGGAAGAGGCGGGCTCACATCAACCGTGAACAAATTCATACGGCCGGTCGGGTCGACGAGCGGCGTGGTTTGGATGTTGGGACCCCGCGATTCCTCTGCCACCGCCGCTTCAATGAGAACAGTTTGTTCCAGATCGCCAATATTGTCCACAGTTGGCGCTGCCATAGGTGGTGGGGCCACCGTATCGCCGGGGGTGTCTCCCGGCGGGGGTTGCCTGCCATCACAGGCGGTGGTGACCCAAGCGATCAGGGCTACAATGAGAATGAGTTTCATATGGTTTAGACCCTCTTGTTTACGGCATGCGGCTTGCCCGCATCCCGATACACTTCTATTTTCAGCATGCTAATCAATGATAGCCCGTATATTTCACAGCTTTCAACTGGCGCCCACCCGAGGGGCCTGCGTCATGGTTGAGGGTTTGGGTGTTGTTGCTTTTGTTTTCTTGCAAATATTGTAGATGTCCTCTACAATATTTGCATTGCAGGGCACGTCCAAGCCGGTACAACCGGCACAGGGGGAAGCATTATGGAGACGATACCGGCATTGGAGAAGCAGCGAGAGCAGGTTTTGGGAGAAATGGCTAAACTGCGTTCTATGGA
>SLSB01000101.1 GCA_007130675.1 Candidatus Hydrogenedentota bacterium
CCAGGTGGGTTGGATGAACGCAAGACGAGACATACGCGCGGTGCGGGTGCTGCCGGAGGACGTGGCGAACAAGATCGCCGCGGGCGAGGTGGTCGAGCGGCCGGGGTCGGTGGTCAAGGAGTTGGTCGAAAACGCCCTTGACGCTGGGGCCACCCGCATCATCGTGCGTCTGGTCGCCGCGGGCCGGCGCACCATCGAGATCATCGACAACGGGCACGGCATGTCCGAGCAGGACGCGCTGCTGGCCATCGAGCGTCATGCCACCAGCAAGATCCGCAAGGCCGACGATATCGACAGTGTGACGACAATGGGTTTCCGGGGCGAGGCGTTGCCGAGCATCGCCTCGGTGTCGCGTTTCGAGCTGGTGTCGCGCCGCCGCGAGGACGAACACGCCACGCGTATCCGCGTCGAAGGAGGCGTCTTGCGCGATGTTTCGCAGACCTCGGCCCCGCCGGGAACGCGGGTCACGGTGAACCGGCTGTATTTCAATACGCCGGTGCGCGAGAAGTTTTTGAAGGGCATTACCACGGAACTCAGCCAGTCCATTGACATTGTGCAGCGTCATGCGTTGGCCGCACCCGGCGTCGCCTTTCAATTTCTGCACAATGAGAAACTCTTGTTCGATATTCCCGAAAACACGACCCTTCTGGATCGCATTGCGCTCATCTGGGGCCTTGGATTTGTTGAAGACCTGGTCGAGCTCGAGGGGCAGGGTGCGGGGCTTGCGTTCTTGGGGTTTGTCGGTACGCCGTCGCTGACCCGCTCGGCGCGGTCGCATCAGTTCTTTTTCTTCAATGGCCGCCCGGTGGTCAACCGAAGCCTTCAATACGGGTTCGAGGAGGGCTATCGCGGTTTGTTGACGGTCGGGCGCCGCCCTGTCGGGATTCTCATGGTGACTGCGCCGCCGCGTCTTGTTGACGTCAACATCCATCCGGCCAAGCGCGAGATCCGGTTTCGGGATGAGCAGGCCGCGCGGCAGGCGCTGCGCGACGCTGTGCGAACCACGCTGGCGCATCTAAAGCAATCCGACGCGCAGCCATGCCCGCAGACAGCACAAACGGCTCACAGCAATGAGGCACCGCCCAAAGCATCCATAAAGTCGCGCACACCGGATTCAGAAACAGTTTCGCCTGAGCGGGAAACAGGCCATCGAGACGAAAAAGCCGTTCCGATGCCGCCGCAGCCCGCGCTGGACCCGCTCCCGCCCGCGCAGACAGAGTTTGCAGGCATTCATTCGAGTACGCAGCGCGAGAGCAGTGCCGAAGTCGAGCCGCGCGCGTTTTACGCGACCCTCGGGCGTGTCGGCGATGTGCCGATACAGATCTTCGATACCTACCTGCTGGTGCCGGAGGAAGAGCGTCTGCTCATCATCGATCAGCATGCCCTCCATGAGCGGCTGACGTTCGATAACCTGCTCGCGGACTTGCAGGACTCGGATTACCAGGCCCAGCAATTAGTGGTTCCGATTTTGATTGACGTGCCCCCGGCATACGTGAAACTCCTCCAGCAGCATCAGGAGCTTTTCTCGAACCTAGGCATCGAAATCGAGCCGTTCGGCGGCAACACGTTCCAGGTCACCGCACTATGCCACCTCTATGAAGACGCACGCATTCCCGATGTGGTCCACCGGGTGCTCGATACCCTTGCCCAGGGCGACCTCTTCAACCGCGAGGAGATCGTGTCGGACCTCTTGCGTCTGACCGTCGAGGCGTGCCGCAGTTCGGTCAAGGCGGGCGACCGATTGTCCCCCGAGGAACGGCGCGAGCTGATCGAGGGGTTCCGGCGTCTGCGCCCTCCATACACCTGTCCGCACGGCCGCCCGATTATCACCGAGCTGACCCAGATGCAGATGGAGAAGAGCTTCCGGAGGCGTCCGTGAAGAGCGTGCTTGCCGTCGTCGGCCCTACGGCCTCGGGAAAGACCGCGTTGGCTATCGAACTGGCCGAGCGCCTCGACACCGAAATCCTCTCGGCGGACTCGATGCAGGTGTACCGCGGGATGGAAATCGGCACGGCCGCGCCCACGCGCGAGGAACAAGAGCGGATCACCCATCATTTTGTCGGTTTTCTCGACCCTGGCGCCGAGTTCTCGGCGGGCATGTTCGAACGCATGGCGCGAGAGGTGGTCGAGCGGTTGAATGCATGCGGCAAGGTTGCCGTTGTGGCCGGCGGGGCGGGTTTGTATGTGCGTGCCCTGCTCGAGGGGCTGTTCCCCGGTCCCGCCAAAGACGACGCGGTCCGCCAGCGATTGCATCGTGAAGCGGAAATCGAAGGCGTGCCTTCACTCTACGCGCGCCTTCAAGAGCACGATCCTGTGTACGCCCAATTGATCAACGCAAACGATCTGCGCCGCATCGTGCGCGCCCTCGAGGTCTACGAGCTCACCGGTGAGCCATTGTCAACGCTCCACGCGGAACACCAGGAGGCCGCGATGCCGCTGGCCGCCGTCCAGGTCGGCCTTGATTGGCCTCGCGACGAGCTGTATGCTCGCATCGACGCCCGTGTCGACCGGATGCTCGAGCAGGGATTCGTCGAGGAGGTGCGCGCTTTGCTCGATGCCGGATACGAAAAGCACATCCACCGGCTGCGGTCGCTGGGCTATCGCGAATTTGCCGCATTTCTGGCGGGGAAACAGTCCTTTGAGGAAGCCGCCGAGGCCATGAAACAAAACACGCGGCGTTTCGCGAAGCGGCAGCTCACGTGGTTTCGCTCGGACCCGGGCATTCACTGGATGAAGGCCGAGGCGGGGCGGTCCATCTCGAGTTATGCCGAGGAAGCGCGGAGGTTGCTCGAGGCGACGCCATAGGGTTCAGGGCGCACACCGGTAGATCGCGGTTTCGGTTACCAGGATATCCATCGGCACGTCGTGTGGCGCGACCGGTACCTCGGGGACGATCTGCATGTCATAGGCCAGGGCAATCTTGACCCCGGGAAACTCTGCCAGAAACCGGTCAAAATATCCGCCGCCGTATCCGATACGCCAGCCAGTCAGGGTAAATGCAATGCCCGGCACGAGGACGGCGCTGTCCGGCGGAGGCGGCATATCGTGTTGGCGCTCGGGCCGCGGTTCGAGAATGCCGAAGGTTCCCCGAGCAAGGTCTGTCATGTGTTCCAGTCGAGACCAAACCATCTGGCCTTTGCCCCGGGTGAGCGGCACAAGCACCGGCCGCCGGGCGCGCAGCAGCTCATCGATAAGCGGCCGCGTGTCCACTTCGTTGTCTTTCGAGGCCACATACGTCAGAATCGCCGAGGCCGCTTGGAATTCAGGTAAACACGCGACGCGCTGGCGAATGGCCGCGCTTTTTGTCGCGGCCTCTTCGGGCGAGAGACGCTTCCGAGCCTCGAGAAGCCGTGTACGGATTGCTTTTTTTTCGAGCATGGGCTGTCCCGTATGGCGAGGGGCGCTGCAAGAGCCATCCGCCGATTCGTCTCTTATACGAGTAGGCGGGCAGAGCAATCAAGCCCTGCCGTTAATGCCGCTTGTTGGAGGTTGGGCTGCGCGTGTATTCCACGAAAACGTATGGTACACTGCCACGACAAGAAGAACACAGGAGGATAGGACCTATGAGAATAATACGTGCAGCCACGCTGGGTTTGGCGATGCTTTGGGCCGTATCGTGTCAGGCAATTCATGGAGGGCAGGCGGTGGTCCCGGAAATAACCGCTGCAGCGCCCGTGGACGGGTTCAGCCTGGAGGACGACGGCAAACTGTTGGCTGTCTTCGAGGATGGCGCGCCGGTGTTGGCCTACCGGTATACGCGCGTGGATCCGCCGGAGGGCTTAGACGAGCGCTTCTGGCGCATGAGCTATATTCACCCGCTTTTCGGGCTGGACGGGGATGTCTTGACTGAGGATTTTCCCTCTGGACACCGCCACCATCGCGGGGTTTTCTGGACGTGGCCAGAATGCACCGTTGGCGGCCGGAAGATGGACGTGTGGCACTTGGACGGTGTGCGCCAGATTTTCGAGCAATGGATCACGCGCGAGGCGGACGAACAGAGCGCCACGGTGGCCGTTCAGAACGTGTGGGTGTTCGACGATGATCCCACGCCGATTGTCCGCGAGCGGATCTCGTTTACGGTTTACCCCGCTGATGAAGTGGGCCGCGCTATCGATTTTCATCTCGCGTTTACCAACGTCTGCGACGAAGTGGTGACGATCCGGGGGGCAGGCGACAGAGGTTATGGGGGATTCTCGCACCGGCAGGACAGTGCCCGCAGACCGCTGCAATTCACAACTGCCGACGGAGCGGTCGACGAGGACTTTACCGAATACGACACGCCTTGGGCGGATTGTACGTCGACGGTCGAGCCTGATGGGCCCACTTCCGGTGTGGCGATCTTTCAGCATCCGTCGAACCCGGGGTACCCGCACCCGGGGTGGCTGTTCCGGCACTACGGATTCCTGGGTGTGTCCTATCCTCACATCGAGACGCTTACGCTCGAGCCGGGCGACGGTTTCGAACTTCGTTACCGCATGTACATACACCGCGGGGATGCGGAATTCGGTCGGGTTGCCGAACGTTTTGCTGCATACACTGAACAGGCGACAGCGGCGGAAGAGGAATAGCCGCCCGCATTCTGTGTTCGCGTGTGCGCCATAGATTGGCGATCTGGCGTTGCAATCGGGGGAAAAGTGCACCTTGCGTGTTCCAGCCTCGAATCGGGCGGCTGAAGGGCGTGGGAGGGAATTCGTGATGCCATGCCGAAGAGAGAACACGGAAAGGCGTAAGAAGCTGCAAAGTAATGAGATAGAGTTCGCTTTCGTTTTATAAACACGCACCGGAAATCCATGCAAAGGGCAAAGGCATCTCTTTGTTTTTGCGAGGTTTGACATTTCTTTGACTCTTGACCTAGCATGTTGCGGAATTTGCGGAATTGTCGATTGCAGGGTACAATTGAAACTGTGCAAATTGCTGCAACGGCGGGCGCACGATTCGCGCTCGTGGTACGTTTAGAGAAGAATTAGGTAGACGGCGCGCAAAACACAAAATGCGGGAATTTACAGCGCGTCCGTTAGTGTTGTCAGGTAATAGTCGATATATCGTCAGGGCGGTATGCTTCGCCGCAGAACGTGCGCTGCGAGGGGGGAAACTCAAAGGCGCATAAGTGTCAGGTGAAGAACGCATCTCGGTATGTGTGTTGTGAGTTCGGACGCGGGTGACGTGGTGAAGTTGGCGACGCAAAAGGTAAAATACAATGGCGGCTTCCAGAAAACGTTGGGATTCAATTTACGCAAACACCAATCCTTTTTCGTTACCGCAACATATTGCGAGCGGGGTTAAGTCTGCTGCACGAGCGCGGACCAATGGGCCCGGCGCGGAGCGTTTGCGGTGTCTTTGGGTTTATGTCACTGCGCGCGGTGGGAGCGGATCTTCGCAGCCGCCTCTCGCTGCTGACGAATGGCTGAGCATCCTCGACGAATCCGCCGCGTTGGGATCCGAATGTGTTGTGATTAGCACGGGTGCAGGCCTCGATGCCCACCCCGAGATTCTGGCCATGTGCTCGTGGGCTCAGGAAACCCACGGGATGTTGGTGGGGTTGCACGTGTATAAGAAGCCGTTGACCAAAGCCGAGACAGCCAAACTGACCACCCTCGACCAGCCCCACTTTGCCCTTTTTGTCGACTCTGAGATTCTTAGCGACATGCCAGACGCTGAGGACATGGGTATCCGTGTGTACCAAGCCGACTGCGATGGACGCGAGCTCACCGTAGGGGACTGTACTTTTCCCGAAAGCATGACCTGTGTAGGGCCGAGTGGTGAAATGTTTGCCTGTGGTTATGTTTATGGGAGCAAGAAATACGCCAGGGGACATTGCCTGGAACGGGAGTTGAGCGCCGTAATGTCCGATGAGGCCATCCCACATATGATTCCCCGGGGCGACCCCGGCACCAAACGCCGATGTAATGGGTGCCCGCCTCTGATGCAGCGGATGCTTGAAAATAACGCCCACGATGTCCGCCCGGCGAAATCGAACGGCAACGGCAAGAAACAGGCCTGATCCGTTTTTTCTGCCCCTCATACTCGTGGGGCAGACCAAAGCTCCAACGTTCGTCTCTCCCTGTCGCTTCCTTCCTCCCCGGTTCCGCGTGGAAAGGTTTTCTGCTCCGTAGCGTTGCGCGGTTACCCGGCTCAGCACGGTCCTTTTTTTGCTCGAGGCACAGGGCACGTTAAACAAACTGTGGTTGCGGGTCATCCACGGCCCGACAAGCCGGGCGCAACCAAAGCGGGGGCGGCCGCCGCACTCCAAAGATGCTGCCCGATAACCGGGGCGTTGGCGTCACCCGGCGCTGACTGCGCTTTCGCCCGTGCTTATTTGGGGCCCTCTTTCGCATTCCTTGCGCGCTCATAGCCCTGATGGTATAGTGCACTTGAGGCTGTATAACCTCGGCTGCGCGTTGCACGCCAGCCTCTCAATGTGACTGTACGGGAGACCAGGGCGAGTTGTGTCTGAAAATGAGTAATGGTTTGTTTATTCTCAGGAGTGCGTGGTGAAAACCGTCGGGAGAGCCGAGTCAAACGATGCGTTGCGCGAGGCAGGGGCTATTCAGCGGGAAGCCGCGTCGACGGGGTTCGATTGGCCGGAGATCGCTCCTGTGTTCGATAAGATCCGTGAGGAACTGGATGAGGTGTGTGAAGCGGTGCAGGCAGGGGATGCTGAACAAGCCCGGCGCGAATTAGGAGACCTTTTGTTTGCGGTGGTGAACCTGTCGCGGTTTCTCGATGCCGACCCGGCCAGTGAACTGGCCGGCACAACAGACCGTTTCCGGGAACGCTTCTCCCGTATGCGCAGCGAACTCGAGGGCAGCGGCCGCGTGCTCGAAGATTGCACGCTCGCTGAGATGGATGCGGTATGGGACCGCATGAAAGCGGCCGAATAGCGGGCATTTTTTCGACCTCATTTTTGGGCTTGACTTTTGGCTCGATTTGTTGCACACTCGCAGACTCATCGATCGCATTTCAGCCTTTATTTACAGGGCTGTGGAGCGATTGTGGAAAAGTTGTGGATAACATCGGCGCGGTGGTGCGAGGGGTGTCCAAAGGGGGCCCATGAGCGGGTGTCTCTAACTCCAGAGCACGACACGGCATACCGATGAAGAAGTTTGTAGTTCCTATACTCCGGAGGCAATGCCGGGCGCGGAAGGCGTCACCTGGGGAGTGCCGGGGTGCGAGGTGGAGGATCGTTGTTTCCGCTTGAGCCCCGTGCCGGCCAGCATCAAACGCGAGAAACGCAGGGGGTAGAGGGAATGGCTGTTTGCGATGCAGGAGGGATAATGGCGCCGCAGGAATCGAATCCGTGGGTATTGGCACAGGAACGGCTCAAAAAGACACTTGACGAGCACAGTTATAAGAACTGGTTTTCGCAGACGCAATTCCAATCGTGCGAAAACGGCCACCTTGTGGTTGGGGTGCCCAGCCAGTTCTTTGCGGACTGGCTCAAAGACCACTACATGGACACTGTCAGCGACACCTTGCGCACACTAATTCCGGATTTTTCCGAAGTGCGGTTCGTGTCCATGTCGGAAACCGTTCGGGGCCAAAGCGCCCCTCCTCCGGCCCCACTGCCGCCAAGGGGATCTGGCCGCAATGAACCGCGTCAAGCGCCTGCCCGCTCGGCGGTGCGCGTGGCCGGGTTTAATCCGCGGTATACCTTCGAACGGTTTGTGGTTGGGGCGGATAACCGGTTTGCGCATGCGGCCGCCAAGGCGGTGGCTGAACGGCCTGCCCGGGCGTACAATCCGCTGTTCTTGTATGGGGGCACTGGTTTGGGCAAGACGCACCTCATGCAGGCCATCGGCCATGCGTTGGTGAAACGCGATGGGCAAACGCAGGTGACGTTCATCTCCTCGGAAGACTTTACCAACCAGCTCATCGAAAGTATCGCCAAGAAATCTACCGTGCGTTTCCGGGCCAAATATCGCAAGGCCGACGTGCTGCTTATCGACGACATTCATTTTATCGCGGGCAAAGAAGCCACTCAGGAAGAGTTTTTCCATACGTTCAACGCGTTGTTCGACATGCACAAGCAAATTGTCATCTCGAGTGATCGGCCACCCAAGGAAATCCCCGGTTTGGAAGAGCGGCTTATTTCGCGCTTCGAATGGGGACTGGTGACGGATATTCAACCGCCCGACCTCGAGACGCGCGTGGCGATTCTGCAGAATAAGGCCAGCGAAGAGAAACATACTGTGGCGCCGGAAGTGTTGCGCCACATCGCGACATGCGTTACCTCGAACATTCGCGAGCTCGAGGGCGCGCTGATTACGGTGCTGGCGTACAGCCGCCTTACCGAGCAGGCCATTTCACTGCCGATGGCCGAAGAGGTCTTGCGCGATCTCATCGGCCGCGACAAGATTCAGCCCATCACCGTCGAAGCCGTGCAACGCGCCGTGGCCGAATACTTCGATGTGCGCATCGCCGATTTGCGGGGGCGCAGCCGTCAGCGCAAAGTATCCTACCCGCGCCAAGTGGCCATGTACATGTGCAAGGAACTCATCCCGAGCCTTTCTCTTAACGAGGTAGGCGAAGATTTTGGCGGGAAAGACCACACAACCGTCTTGTATGCTTGCCAGAAGCTTACGGAAGAAAAAACCAGCAACAAAGACACGCGGGATCTGCTGCTCCGCCTTGAAAAGCGCGTCCGTTCGATGACTTCCTGAAAACCGGCGGAGGGGTCGGTTGGGCCACCGGTGAGCGTAGCAGTTGGGCGTTCTGCAAAGGCCCGAATCCTCGGCTCTGAGCATTCTTTGACTCCCCAAGAGGCAGTTCCGGATCGGCCCATTGCGCTGTCGTCAGGTTTCGCGAGTGCCGATGAGGGTGAATGGACTCAGCCATCGGGGCTCAGGGACACATCCCGCGTTTTGTTTTGCCTGGGAGAAGACGCAGGGAGTCGCTTTGAATTGGCTTTTTGTGGGTTGAATCAGATGGTGTCTGGGACGCCGTCGTTGTCGGCGTCGGGGAACTCGACCAGGAATATCTGCCGGAAATCAGAGCCGTCATAAGCGTGGATGGGGTTTCCGTTGTCGTCGGTGGTGGGTACGCTCTTGTTGTAGGCAAGCAGCGACCCGTCGGGGGACCAGACGAGTGCGGTGCGTTGAGCGCCGTCTTGGGGGGTCAAAAACACGCTCTTGCCAAAGCCGGGGCCGGGTTTGACGGAGGTCACCGCGACAGCGCCGTTGACGATGCAGGCAATCGAGTTGCCGCTCGGGTGCCAGCGCAGGCCGGGGCCTGCTCCCTCGGGGAACTGCGTTGCCTGGACGGGCCGCTTCGCGGGGTCG
>SLSB01000562.1 GCA_007130675.1 Candidatus Hydrogenedentota bacterium
GATACGCAGACAGCGATCCAGGCGTGCATCGAGGTGTATGGACGTTTGAATGCCCAGATCCGAAACAGCCACGAGGTCATCTCGCGTCGCGAAAGCGTGCCGTTCCGCGAAAAGTTCCGTTTACTGCCGACAAGCAAATACTGGCGCCTTCCCGTGGCGTTCTTACATTCGTAGCGCGGGCCGCAAGCGCTTGGGTTCAGTAGTTTGACGATGTCATTAAACCGCCCTGCAAATAAACGTACAGCCCCACCCGCCGCAATCATTGGTGGGGGTCTTGCGGGTTTGAGCGCCGCCATTTACCTGCGCACCGCAGGAGTGCAGGTGTGTTTATACGAAGCCAACCCCCGGCTGGGCGGGCGGGCAAACCGCATCGAATCCAATGGTTTTCGTTTCGACACGGGACCTTCTCTGTTGAATTACCCATGGGTTTTCGAGAGGGTGTTCGAGGCGGCGGGCGCGCGCATGGCCGACTATGTCGACCTGCTGCCCGTCGAGCCGGGCGTCGCGTTTCAATGGCCAGACGGAACGCGGTTCGCGCTGTCGAGCGACCTGGCAGCCTTGATACGCTCGGTGGAGAGCATCGAGCCCGGCGCGGCGCCCGGCCTGATGCGGTTTCTCAGCGACGCGGGCGCGAAATACGACATGGCGTTCGCAAAACTCGTCAATCGCAACGTGGACAACCCCGTGCGGTGGTTCTTCTCGCTTTCGCCCCGCGAATTCAGACGCCTGAGCGTGTGGCGTTCGCTCTACGGCGAGATCGGCCGGTTCTTCAAGAGTCCGCGCATTCGTGAGGCCTTGGGCTCCTATGGGATGTACTTGGGAGGTTCGCCGTTCGAGCTGCCGGGGTTTTTCTCGATCTTGCCCTACGGCGAACTGGCCTACGGCCTTTGGCTGCCGCGCGGCGGAGTCTACGGCCTGGTGGAGGGGCTCGAGCGCCTGGCTCGCGAACTCGGGGTCGACATCTACACCAATACCCCCATCGAACGGATCGAGACCGCGGGCGGCGCTGTGCGCGGTGTGCGCCGGGCGAACGGCGAACTGGACGAGTTCTCCGTGGTTGTCTCGAATGTGGACGTCCCGACGACCGATTCCTCGCTTTTGGGCCACGAGCCGCGCATCGCGAAGCGCCGCGGCAGCATCCAGCGCACACGGATGACGCCGGGGGTGCTGACCTTCTATTGGGGGGTGCGGGGTGCGGTCAAAGGCATTGGCCATCATATGATCTTCTTGCCCGAGGATTACCGCAGCGCGTTTCATGATTTGTTCCGTGGCAGTGCCGTGCCGCGCGGGCTGCCATTTTACGTAAGCGTGGCCTCGGCGACCGACGCGACGCTGGCGCCCGAAGGGCATTCCACGGTGTTTGTGCTTGTTCCGCTGCCGCTGCTCAGCCAGATGGGCGATGTGGATTGGGATCAGCAGGTAGCCGAGGTCAGAGCACGCGTGCTCGAGCGACTTGACCGCCACGGGTGCGGCCTGACGGCCGACCGCATCGAAGTCGAGCACGTACTTACGCCTTGCGATTGGCGCGACCAGTTTGGCTTGTTCGACGGGTCGGCGTTTGGCGCCGCCCACACGCTGTTCCAAGTGGGCCCCTTTCGGGCGCGCAACTACGCCCGGGAACTACCGGGCATGTACTACACCGGAGCGAGCACCACGCCCGGCACGGGCATGCCTATGGTGATCTTGAGCGGCCAACTTACCGCGCAGAGGGTTTTGGCGCATGAAGGTTGAGCGGACAGGCGATGGCTCCCGCGCCTTTGTCGGGGTGCACGGCTGGGCGGGAAACAGCCGAACCTTCCGGCGCCTATGCGCATATATGCCGCCGGATGCCTCGTTCTACGCGACGGACTTGCCCGGATACGGCGAAACCCCTCCACCAAAAGACTGGTCACTCGACCGGGTTCTTGAACATATCGCCGAAATGGTGCGCGAGGTCGTGTCCGACGACATCACGCTCGTCTGCAATTGCGGCGGCGCGCAATTTGGCCTCGAGACGTTGCGGGTGCACGGTCTGCCCGTGCGGCGCGTAGTGCTCATCGACCCGTTCGCCTACTGCCCCTGGTACTTCAGGGTGTTCACGCTGGGAACATTCGGCCGCAACGCATACTACACCACATTCGGGAACCCGCTCGGCCGGTTCTTCACGAACAACGCCCTGCGAAGACGCCGCCGCAAGGAAACCAACCTGACGGCCGCCTTCACCCGCGTGAACCATGAAGTGGCCCACCGTTATCTGTGTTTCATGGTCTCGCTCGAGGATACCTTTCGTTTCCGCGGGCTTGACGTTGCGATAGACATCGCACACGGCGATCGCACGTTCAAGGCCGTGCGAAGCTCGCTGGCCATCTGGCGCGAAGTGTTCCCTGACGTTCGGATATGCGAGTTGGAGGGCGCCGGCCACGAGCCCATTCGCGAGGCTACCGAGCAGCTCGCCAAGATCATTTTCGAAGACCCGCGCGGCGACAATGCGTCCAATCATCCGGGGGTGACGCAATGAGCTTGATGGCCACAGCGATGCTCGTCCCTTGCGTTTTCGTTCTGGCCGTCGTGCTCATGAATATGCTGCTGTGGCCGCGGATTCCGTCGACGGAAGGAGGAGCTCTGCCCCCGGTTGCGGTGCTGATCCCTGCGCGCAATGAGGAGCATCGCCTCGGACCCTGTCTCGAAGCCGTCCTTGCTCAGGGAGCGCCCGTAGTCGAAGTGCTGGTGTACGACGACAACTCGAGCGATGGTACCCGCGCCCTGGCTGAACAGTTTCGCGAACGCGACCCCCGCATACGCGTCATTGACGGGGTTCCGCTGCCTCAAGGCTGGTGCGGCAAGCCATTCGCCTGCGCGCAACTCGCGCAGCACGCCGCGTCGGAATGGCTCTTGTTCCTCGATGCCGACACCCTTTTGGCCGAGCGAGCCGTCGCGGATATGCTTCACGAGGCGTTGAAACGCGAGGTGACGCTGTTGTCGTGTTGGCCCGGTCTGATCTGCGAATCCTTCTGGGAACGGGCCCTCATGCCCATGCTGAATTTCTGCGTGTTTACGTTGTTTCCCGCTCCGCTTGCCGTGTCACGCAATGACCCCTCGATGGGATTGGCCCACGGTGCGTGTCTTCTCATGCAGCGCGAGGCCTACCGCGCTGTGGGCGGCCACCAGACGGTGCGTGACGAGATCTTCGAGGACACCTTTCTTGCCCGGGCGTGGCGTGCACGGGGCTTTCGCACCGTATGCCTTGATGGACAGGACGTGGCCCGCGTGCGTATGTACAGCACGTTCGGAGACATCTGGCGCGGTTTTCAGAAGAATTACTATCCGGCGTTCCGGCATCACACAGGGTTTGTGCTGTTCTTGCTGTTCCATGCGTGGTGTTTCCTGCTGCCGTTCGTGATGATACCCGTGGCGCTCGCCACTCGAGGGCCGTGGGAAACCTTTGCGGCCGTCTCCCTCCTGGTGGTGCTTATACGCGCGCTCATGGGGCTCCGTTTCGGGTATCCCGCGTGGTCCTCGGTCTTGCACCCTCTGGCCGAGGTGCTATTGCTGGCGCTGGGTCTCACGTCTTGGTGGAAATGCCGTTCCGGCCTCGGGGTTGAATGGAAAGGCCGCCGGTACCGCACGAAACAGGACGAGGACAGACCATGATCAGCAAGACCCGACATGCCGTAATTGTTGGCGGCGGCCTTGGCGGGCTGGCGGCTGCGCTGCGCCTGACCATGCGGGGCTGGCGCGTCACGGTGTGCGAACAAGACTCCGTTCTCGGCGGCAAGATGAGCCGGTGGCAATCCCAAGGCTTCCGGTTCGATACCGGCCCCTCGCTTATCACCCTGCCATGGATCTTCGAAGACCTGTTTGCGGCCGCAGGCGCCGACATGCGCGAACATCTCGAACTTGCACCACTCGAGCCCCTGGCCCGATATGTATATGCCGACGGTGTGCGTTTCGACTACACCACATCGATGCCGGGTTTGCTTCCAATTCTGCGCGACTGTGAAGGTTCGGCCGACGGGTTTTTTCGGTTTATGCGTCTGGGAGCCCAGATCTATGCGCTGTCAAAAGGGACGTTTTTGCGTCGCCCCGTGACCGCGCCGCCTGACCGCACGGTCTTGTCGGCGTTGCGCCACGCACCTCTGCTGCGTGGCTGGGGCAACTACCACAAGACGGTGTGCGCTTACTTCCGAAGTCCCCAATTGCGCCAGTTATTCGGGCGGTATCCAACCTATGTGGGGTCTTCCCCATACCAGACGCCGGCGACGCTCGCCATCATCCCCTATATCGAGTTTGCGTTTGGCGGTTGGTATGTTCAGGGCGGCCTGTACCGGATCGTCGAGACGCTCGTGGGGCTGCTCGACGAGCGCGGCGCTGAACTGCGAACCAACGCCCGCGTTGCGCGGATCGATGCTCCAAGCAACAGTGTCCAGGGTATCGAGCTTGAGAATGGCGACCGTCTGGCGGCCGATCTCGTAATCATGAACGGCGATACGAGCAGCTCGCCGGGCCTTCTCGGCGGCACCGTCACAAAATTGCCTGCCGCCGATCGCTCGCTGTCAGGATTGGTTCTTCTCGTGGGGATAAACCGGCGCGTCGCGGACCTGCACCATCACAATGTGTTTTTTTCGAGGGATTATGCCGAAGAGTTTCGCCAGCTGTTTATCGAGCGGCGTATACCCGATGACCCGACGGTGTATGTCAACGTGCCGAGTCAATCGGATCCAAGCTCGGCACCCCAGGGCGGCGAAGCGCTGTTTCTCATGATCAACGCCCCCGCGACCGGAGAGCAGTGGGATGGACCGCGTATCGCCGAAGCCCGGAATCGCGTGTTCAACCGGTTGCGGGCGTCAGGGTTTCCCGATATCGAAGGTCATATTGTCGTCGAGCATGCTGTCACTCCCCAAATGCTGGCCGAGCGTTTTGGTATGCCGGGCGGGGCCATCTACGGCCCGCATTCCCACGGTTGGCGCAAGACCTTCTTCCGCCCGCCCAACAAGGACAAGCACGTTCGCGGGTTGTATTACGCCGGCGGTAGCGCCCATCCGGGCGGGGGGACGCCCATGGTGCTGCTTTCGGCCAAAATTACCGAGGAGCTGATTGCACGTTATGAAGAGTAGAATCCTGTCTGGTTCAGCCGTCGCGATATATGCCCTGTTCTGGGGTGGAGGCGTGTTTTCGTACGTCGTGCTGGGCGAGCCCCCCGGTCACATGCAATGGGCGGGACCGGTCTTCATGGCGCTGGCCATGGGCCTTGGTCTTGCGTATTCGTCCCCCCGGTACCGCGCGGCCTTGGTGTGTGCGGGAGTGGTCGGTTTTCTCGCTGAGCTGCTGGGGGTGTGGACCGGTTTCCCGTTTGGAGGTTACGTGTACACCGAGGCGTTCGCGCCCCTGCTTTTTGGGGTGCCCCTGGTGATGGTCTGCGCCTGGGCGGTGCTGGCCGGATACATCCACGCGCTGCTGGCGCCATGGATCCGGCATCCGGTGGCGCTCATGGCCGCTGGCGCGCTCGGCCTGACCGCAATAGACCTCGTGCTCGACCCCGTCGCCGCGAACATCATGAATCTGTGGACATGGGAGCACGCAGGATATTACTACGGTATTCCCCTGAGCAATTTTGCCGGGTGGTTCGTGGTCGGGCTTGCCGTGTTTGGCGTATTGCTGCTGGTGGGGAAAGGGGAAACCGTTTCGCCGAAGCTGCGCCTGCTCGGGTTGACCATGGTGTTGTTTTTCACTGCCATTGCGATTGGACAGCGCCTGCTTTGGCCGGCCTGCTGGGGCTTGGCCCTGTGCGCGGGACATTTCGCCCTAATCCCCAAGAGAGATACCCGCTCAGCCGCCGGGCCATTGGGCCACCGTTCCGGCGATCAAGCCGGCAATTGAGCCCACGCCTCTCAACCTCTACACTGATGGCATTGGCGAGCGCTGCCGGGTGTGCTTACGGCTTCGAAAATGTGCAGCAATATACGGGAAAGGATGATGATGTGACGAGTCTTCTCGTTCTATTGTGTTGCGTGGCATCGGCTCAGTTGCCCAACGTATACGCCTTGCGGCACGAAGGTGTCTTGGCGGATGTCGCCGTGGCGGATGTGACAGGCGATGGCCGAGGCGACATCTGTGCGCTGTCCATGCGCGAAACCGCCGGGCATGAGGTCTGGCTTTCTTTATACCTTGCGCGCCCTGACGGCAGCTATCCGCAAACCCCGGACATTCGGCACGCGCTGCCGCTGACGACAGGAGGCGTCTTCTTTGCAGAAACCGACGGCGCCGCGCCAATCGAGATCGTCGCGGTCGATCACACCGGCGCCTACATTTTTTCACTGCGCGACAATGCACTGGCTCTGATCGCTGAACCCCGGTTCTTCTCCCTCTTTCCCGCAGGGCTTCTCGCGCCCCGCTTTCTGGAACACCACGCCGTGGACATTACGGGCGATGGGATTCATGAGTGGCTCGTTCCACTTCCCAATGGGTATGCGCTGCGGTCCCCGGAAAAGGAAATCGCGGTGATCAACTGCCATGTAGATGGCTCGGTGGCCCAAACCAGTGGACGCCGCACCCAGCTGAATTATGGTTTGCCGGGAGTCGTGCCGTTCGACCACGCCGGGGCCGAAAACGGTCAAGCGCTGGCATTCATCAGTTCACGTACCGTCGAGTTTGTGCACGGGCCGGACTGGGATAATGTGGTCACGGTCCCTATACCTTTCCGTGGCACGCCTCCGCAAAACACGCACGCGCACTCGGGTGGCTACGCCGACACGTTTCCCAAGCCGCCACAGCCGCAGCCCCATGCCGAATTGCACGACCTGAACAACAACGGGCGGCCCGACCTCATTGTGACGGAAGCCGAAGGCGGCCTGAATGTCGAGACGCATACCCGGGTCTACTACGCAAAGCCGGACCACACATTTCCGGAAGAGCCCGATATTCACTTCAGAAAGCCCGGCGCCTACGCCCAGCCTACCGTCATTGATGTAAACGGCGACGGATTGAACGACATTTTCTTCTTTGAACTTTCATTTGGCATCCGCTCAATGGTGAGCTACCTGGTACGCAGAAAGGTCCGGCTGGGTTTTGAAGCGTATCTCAATTCCCCGGAAGGTTTCTCTTCCAGTCCCGACCTGCAGACGCGTTTTACGGTCGATGTTTCCGATGATGAGCGCCCGGGTGTGCTTGCGCTGGGCCATTTCACAGGCAACGGCAGAATGGACGCTGTGTTCAGCCAGGATGGCGAAAAGCTTGGACTGTTTGAAGGCGAGGCCAACAGGCTTGTTGCCCAGAGGCCCACTGCCGAGTTTGATATCCCCCCGTTCGGGGTTGCGAAGACCTGTGTTTTGCACGAAAACGGCCGCGAAGACCTCGTTGTGTTCGAGCCCGGAGCGGAAGAGCCCGCATACATCTACGCATTGGTCTTCTGACGCACCCATCGTGTAACATATGGCGACTTGGGCAAGGGCCATGCATGGCAGACTAACCTGACCACTGTTATCGGCAAGCGCAATGCTCAAGAGTCCGAACACACCATGGGAATTGTGACATGCATTTGAATCGTCGTGAAATGTTGAAGCTGGGTGCTGTGTCCGCCGCCGCGCTGTCGCTTGGCGGAGCCGAGGCCGCAGCGCTTTCCGAAGAAGTGCTTGCGTCGCTGGTTGCTTCCCATGATGAGGCGCTCGGTGCTCTCATGGAACGCCAGGTACGTGACCCGGAAAGCCCCTGGCGCGGGGCCGCGCCGGACAGCCACGAACTCTACACGGCGCATTCGGCCGCGAATATTCTGCACCATTGTGCGGGCGCCTATTACCACCCGTTGTCGGCGTGGCATCAGAGCCCGGACGTGTTGGAGCGCATGCGCCTGGCCGCCGGTTTTCTCGAACGCGCTCAATCCGAGGACGGCAACATCGACTTGCTCACCACCAACTTCAATTCGCCGCCGGATACCGCCTTTGTCGTGCACAGAGTTGGCACGGCGGCCAATCTTGCCCGGATACACGACGACAACGAAGTGGTGCTGTTGCTGCGCGATTTTCTGCGCCGTGCGGGAGGCGGCATGGCGCGCGGCGGCATCCATACGCCCAACCACCGCTGGGTCTTGTGCGCCGCGCTGGCTCAAGTGAACGAATTGTTTCCCGAGCGCGCGATTGTTGATCGAATTGACGAATGGCTGGCCGAAGGCATCGATATTGACGAAGAAGGCCAGTACATCGAGCGAAGCACGGGCACCTACAATGGTCACGTGAACCGCGCTTTGGTCGTGATGGCCACAAAACTGAACCGTCCGGAACTCCTCGAGCCCGTGCGTGCCAATCTCGACGCCATGACCTACCTGGTCCACCCCAACGGCGAAGTAGTCACGGAAATATCGAGTCGGCAGGATGCCCGCCAACGGCGGGATATGGGCGACTACTGGTTTGCGCTCCGGTACATGGCCATACACGACAACAACGGCCAATACGCGGCCATGCTTGCCCCGCTCGAGCCCCGGCGTATCGAGCTGCCCGCCCTGCTCGAATATCCGGAGATCCTCGAACCATTGCCCGCGCCGCAACCGCTTCCCGACACGTTCACCCGAGACTATCCCCTTTCGGAGATGACCCGCATCCGGAAGGGACGCTTGAGCGCCGTCCTCATGCGCGGGCGCCAGAGCCCGCGGCTGGTGATGCACGCAGGCGAAGCGGTGGTCGAGGGCATACGTTTCGCCAGCGCCTACTTCGGACGCGGCGAATTTCTCCCGCGTGAGGTCGAGCAACGCCCCGGCGGACTCCATTTCCGCCAGGAACTGTCCGGCCAATACTTCCAGCCGCTCAGCGGAACGGACCTTGTGCCCATCACCCGCGAGAACTGGGGTCTGTCGCGGCCCCGGCGCGAAACCTCCGAGGAATGCGCCATGGTCTACGAGGCCGGCATTCGCGAAACTCAGAACGGCTTCGAGGTTCGCATCGCCGCCTCCGGCACCGACACCGTTCCGTTGGCCATCGAGATTGCGTTGCGCCCCGGCGGCACGCTCGAGGGCGTAGCCGCCGCACCGGGTGTCGCCAACGGATTCCTTCTCCGCGAGGGCTACGCCACCTACACCGTCGGCAATGACGTACTCCGCATCGGCCCGGGCAAGGCCGAACACGCCTACACACAAGTCCGCGGTGCCTCCGGCCGCCTCTCCGGGATGAGCCTCTACCTCACCGGCTACACCCCATTCGAACATACTTTCTCAATCGAGATCGGATGAATGGCGAAACCGGGGACTGTACCAAGCGAGCGAGTCTTCGAGCGAGACGGGACTGTCC
>SLSB01000349.1 GCA_007130675.1 Candidatus Hydrogenedentota bacterium
CGGCACTTGCGGAGGCGTTGGCAGGATGGTTTTGTTTCGTGGGCGCGCGGGTTCTGACGCGTTCGTGCCTGCGGCATTTGCGGGGGTGGCCCGCAAGGGCCATTCGTACCGCGACCGGTGGACCCATTGAAAAAACTATGCCTACGCCAGAAACTCAGGGTTTTCGATGCAGCCCCGTCAGGGGCTACCCAAAAATAGCCCGGGGCAAGGCACGGGGGCACGCGGGCCGGCGCCCCGGGAAACATGCCCCAGAGGGCTGAGCCCTGAAAGGGCGATCTAGAAGGAAGGTGTGTGAGAATCTGTTTTTGTTGGGTCCAGGACGCCCCTTCAGGCTTCCGCTTATGGGGCCGTGTTCCTGGGGCGTCGCTTCGCTCTGCCCCAAGCTATTCCAGGTAGCCCCTTCGGGGCGCCACCGAACCGAGAAGGACTCGGAACATGCACGAGCGATTGCCAAATCTTCGGGACGCGGAAGGGTTTTTCAACAGTTCCATAGTAACCATTTATAAGGATCACGTCTCTGCCGTGACCGCGGGGTTCGGGGTCGGGAAACGCGCGTTTGTTTCTTCCTGCCAGGCGTGGAGTTTGTCCGCCAGTTCCTGGACTTTTTCCGGCATGGCCGGGGCGAGATTGTTGGTTTCGCCGATATCCTCGCGCAGGTTGTACAGCTCGAACCGGCCATCTTCGAAGAACTCGATGAGTTTCCAGTCGCCTTCGCGGATAGCTCCGCCCGGACTTCCGCCCTGGTTGCCGTAGTGGGGGTAATGCCAATAGAGCGCGCGATTTCTCAGCGATCCACGTTCCATGAGCAGCGGCACAAGACTCACGCCATCCACGTGCTGGCCGCTGCGCCACGGCAGGCGAGCCATCTCGAGCATCGTCGGGTAGAAATCGGTGCTGGTCACGGGCACATCGCACACCGTGCCCGGTTTGGCCACCTCCGGCCATTTGATCATCATCGGCACGCGTATGCCCCCTTCGTAGAGCCAGCCTTTTCCGGCGCGCAGGGGCAGATTGCTCGTGGGGTGTCCCTCGGATGTGCTTAATCCCCCGTTGTCGGACATGAAGATCACGATGGTGTTGTCTGCCAGTCCCAGACGGTCGAGCGCATCCAGCACTTGGCCGACGGCCATATCCATGGCCTCGACCATGGCGGCGTAGACCGGATGGTCCTGCACCAGCCGCACCCTGCGCTCGCCTTCCTCCCCCCAGCGGGGTTTGTCGGGGTCGATGGATTCGGCCTTCTTCTCGTATTTGGCCTCGAGTTCCCTGCGCGCCTGGAGGGGGGTATGCACCAGGTAGAACGACAAGAAGGCCAGAAACGGCTCGCGGCGGTGCGCTTCGATAAACTCGACGGTCTCGGAAGCCAGCCGATCTGGCAGGTATTCGCCGTCGGGACCATCATCGAGCTTCGGGTTGTCATACGGCGCGAAATAACCGCCCGGCGGGCTGCCGCGATGGTGGCCGCCCTTGTTGAACTCGAATCCCTGGTCCTCGGGCAAGAACCCCTCGCCGCCCAAATGCCATTTGCCCGCGAAGAACGTGCGGTAACCGCCCTCGTGCAGCGCTTCGGCCAGCGTGACCTCCTCGAGCGGAAGCTGCTCGATGTAGGGCGCGGGCAGCAGTGGCTTGCGGGTCCAATGGCCCGTCACTGTGTCAGGCTGGGGTGCGCCGAACCAGTCCGTCGTATTCATTCGCGCGGGATACTTGCCCGCCATGATGCTGGCGCGCGTCGGGCTGCACACCGGACTTGCCGTGTAGGCGTTGGTGAACTTCATGCCTTCGGCCGCGAGGCGGTCGCAGTTCGGGGTCTCGTAGAACGCGCTTCCGTACGCGCCGAGATCGGTCCAGCCGAGGTCGTCAACGAGAAAGAAGACGAAATTGGGCCGGGGGATGGGCTCTTGCTGTCCACCGTATCCCTTCTTAAGCAGTGCCAATCCCAATGCGCCTCCCGTTGCTCTTGTCAGAAAGTCACGCCGTGTCACCTGTCATCTCCTCCTTATTGTTGCGGGATGGATCCCGTGTTTGCTGCGTGTTGGCGTGGCAATCCGACGACGATGCTGCTCCGCCGCCAGGCTGCCCATCTCCCTGAGGATCTCGAAGGACGGAACCGTCACATCCAGTTCTTGCGTCAGCGGAGTGCCGCACCCGCTTTCCCACCTTAGATTCCCTCACCGGAATCGTCGCCGATGTAGTGATCCATATCGAGGGCGGGCTGCTCGGACTTGGGCCGGTCTACCACACGCGCGGGCACGCCCACGGCAGTGGTATGCGGGGGCACGTCATCAAGCACAACGCTTCCTGCGCCGATTTTTGCTCCTTCGCCGATCTCGATGTTGCCGAGCACCTTCGCGCCCGCGGCAATCAACACGCCTTTACGCACTTTGGGGTGCCGGTCGCCGATTTCTTTTCCGGTGCCGCCGAGGGTCACCTCGTGGAGCATCGAGACATTGTCCTCGACCACCGCCGTTTCGCCGATCACCACGCCGGTGGCGTGATCGATGAGGATGCCGCGGCCTATGCGCGCGGCGGGATGTATGTCAACCGCCAGCACCTGTGAAATCCGGCTCTGGAGAAAGAGCGCGAGTGATTCGCGCCCGGCGGCCCAGTAATAATGGGCGATTCGGTAGGATTGTATGGCGTGGAATCCCTTGAGATACAGCAGCGGCGTCGAGTGACTGGTGCATGCCGGGTCCCGGTCGAGCACGGCCGTGATATCTGCCCGGGCCGCCGCGCCAATCTCGGGGTCGCTCTCGAGGGCTTCGTCAATGAGGTCGCGCAGCGCCAAGGCGTTGATGGTGGTGCTCTCGAGCTTGGTGGCCAGCAGAAAGCTCAACGCATCTTCGAAAGTCTTATGGTTCAGCACGACACCGTAGAGGAAATTGGCCAGTAACGGTTCATTGCGTGTTTCCTCGGCGGCTTCCGCGCGAATGGCTTCCCACACAGGATCGGTTTCTTGGGCTTGCATCTATTCTCCTCCTAGCAGGTTTTAACTTATGGTTACAGTGTATTCCAAGCCGCAACCCAAACAAAAAAGGTGTGCGGCTCTGCGTTGACTGCACAACTCCGACACAATATCAACGATTAGGGCGGTTGGGGAATTTCTCGCAGATATCCCAAGGCGGTCTGTTGAAAGAGCACGAGCCTTCTTCGCAACCCGAGTCTGCGCTGCTTATCCGGCCTTGCAGCCGCCCGGCTTGGCTACACGCCCGGCTTGGCACAATTGAAACGGCAAACATGGGACGTGTACACTTCACAGGTTTGCTTATCACGAAGAACTCAGATGCACCCGTGAGTATTGTTCACAAAGGCTAAGGGGCCCATGGCAGCTTTTGGAATTGACATAGACCGTAGCAGAATTCGCGTTTTCAAGAAAGAGATGTCCAAGCATGACGTGCTGGACCAACTGGTGGATGCCCTGTTTGGTTCGGGGGCGCTTGCGGACCGCGAGGTGTTTCGCAAGGCTGTGTATGACCGGGAATCGGTGATGAGCACGGGGATCGGCCAAGGCGTTGCGATTCCCCATGTGCGCACGGACGGGGTGCTCGAGCCGGCGATCACGGTGGGAATCTCGCAGCAGGGCATCGATTTCGACACGCTTGACAACCAACTGGTGCATGCAGTGGTGCTGTTTGCGATGCCCGCGGGTTCTCAGAAGGAGTATCTCGGGCTCCTTGCGCAGGTAATGACCGCTCTGAAAATGCCAGGGTTCCGTGAGCGGCTGTTTGCTTGTGAGTCGCCGGAAGAAGCGGAAGCGGTCTTGGCGGAAGAATGCGCTGTATAGCCGGAGCCTAGCGCGCTTGTCCGAGCAGATGGCAGCCGTTTTTTCAGGGGAACGTTCATGAAGAGCACGGGGTTGGTATTTGTCTGCGCCGGTCTGGCTTCTTTGGCGCTCCCATGCCATGCGGAGTCCGTGGATTCGGCGCCGCGTTACGAATGGACTTGTGTCACGCCGAACGCACAATTTGCTCCCCGCGACGGCGCGGGCGCCCTGGTTCACCGGGGCGCCATGTGGCTCATCGGCGGCTGCAACCCGCACGATAAGGCCCATTTCCCGAAAACCTGCACGAATGACGTCTGGCGCTCGACCGACGGCGAGACGTGGACCCTCGTCAAGCCCAATACGTACGGCACCGAGTCATTCGATCCCGAAAGCGACTGGGAAGGCCGCCATACCGCCGGTTACGTGGTATTTCAAGACAAGATGTGGATTATCGGGGGCGACCCCATCCAAGGGCATTATCAGAACGATGTGTGGCACTCGGAGGACGGGGTAACGTGGACCCATGTCAACAAGGGCTACGAGCTGCCTTGGGGGCCGCGGGTTCTGCACTATACGGTGGCGTTTGACGGAAAGATCTGGGTCATGGGCGGCCAGACCCTGCCCCAGTTCGCCCCGGCAGATGAAGCTTTTTATGATGACATCTGGTGTACCTCGGATGGCATACACTGGGTCCGGGTCGAGCCTGAAGGGCCGCATTGGTCTCCGCGCGGGATGATCGGCGGGAATGTCGTGCATGGAAACCGCATGTGGCTGCTCGGCGGCGGCACCTACGACACCCCCGGACGGCCAGAGCGCGCTTTCTATAACGACGTGTGGAGCTCGGCTGACGGCGTGCACTGGACCCGCCACCTGGAACATGCGCCGTGGCATCCCCGCCAATACCACGACGTGGCCGCGTTTGACGGCCGCATGTGGGTGCTCGAAGGCTGGAACCAGGAAAACCGCAACGACGTCTGGCATTCGGCCGATGGCGTGGAATGGCATGAAGTGCCGGATACCCCGTGGGCAGTCCGCCACGCCTCGAGCATTTTCGCCTACGACGGGGCGCTCTGGGTCGTCACCGGCAATAACATGCAAAGCGACGTCTGGAAGCTGGAGCGGGCGCCGTCCGCAATGATGCGGAAATGACTGACAAACAGCTCGCCGGACGGAGACTAGAACACGAGATGCTGTGAATCGTACGCGCCGCTGGTCAGAATAGGTGCGTCGCAACGGAGCGCATGACGGCGGCCGCACGCGATTTTGAGACGATAACACGCTGGCTGGATGGGTAAGCGCGCGGTGCCGCATTCGCGCCCTGGCGTTGGCCGTGGTTTACCCGTAGAGTCGCTTCCTGTGGTATGCTTGGGTCAGGACGGTGAAACAGGGACGGCTGCGGCCGCAATCTGGAAACGTTATCGTGGGCAGAGACGAAGTTTTCTATAGCGCTGAATTCGCCAGCACGCTCGATGTGTTGGGGGATGCGATACAGGATGCGCTGGATGCCTTGATTGGTAACGAGTGGATTGACGATGATCAGGTGTTTTATGCACGTCTCTGCCTCGAGGAGTCGCTGGTGAATGCGATTACCCATGGGAATCAGCTGGATGATGATCGCACGGTGCGCATCGAGATGAGCCGTGAGGCCGCGGAGGATGTGTGCCGCATTCGGGTGTACGACGAAGGGCCGGGGTTCAGGCCCTCGGACATACAGTTGCCTCCTGGCAACGAATTGAACGGACGGGGCGTTTGCCTGATTCGCCATTGTATGGAAAGCGTGCGCTACGATCCGGAAGATCACTGCCTGGAAATGCGCATGCGGCGAAAGGGCTTGTGCAGGGGAGGCACAACACCATGAACAATAAACCGTTGGTGACTTTCGAGACAGTAGACAACATCGCGGTGGGGCGGGTAGGCGCGGCAAGCGTGCTGGATGCCATGAACGTCACCGAGTTCGGCAACGAAGTGCTTGCCTTTGTGAAGAAATCGGGCCGGGTTAACCTGCTGCTCGACTTCACCCATGTCGATTATCTCTCGAGCGCCGTACTGACCGAGCTGCTTCGTGTGAACCAGGCTGTCCAGGACCAGCATGGCAATCTTCGGCTGTGCGGTCTTAAGGGTGAGGTGCGCAAGGTATTCGAGATTACCAACCTCGATAAGGTGTTCACGATCTACGACGAGTGCCAGCAAGCGATTAAACGTTTCGAGCGTTCGCTCGAGGTTGCCGAGCGAGAAGACATGTGGTCGCGTCTAGCCAAGGACGATTGAGCCGCGCCGGCTTGCTCAGCGCCGCCCCCGAATAATTTTCAACTGCGCATACGCATCGTTGAGTGCGCGCATCGTATCCTCGTCGCCCCCGTGATCGGGATGATGAAGCTTCGCCTTCTTGCGATAGGCCCGTTCGACGTCGTCCCACGAGGCTGATGGAGATATCCCGAGCATTTTATAGCAGAGTTCATAGTCGCGCGCGGGCGGCGTTGCGTTTGTCCGCTGTTGCGAATGGCTGTGGCTGTGGTACGCGCGGTCATCAATATGTTCCCCCCGCAATTCGCGGATACCGCGGATCACGACAGGCCACAGGCCCGTGATCCACATGATCACGATGATTAAGATGACGATGATCATCTCTTGGGGTCCAGCAAACCCAAACACGTGCGTATGCTCCTTGGGCGCGTCTACTTGCGGCGCCGCTTTTCCTTTTCGTAACTGAAGATATTATCCACAGCCTCGCCCACGGCGTCCACTGGTTTCTGTGCCGCGCCGGGGCCCCGTCGCATTCTGCGCCGCAGTCTGCGCCATTTTGGGATTACCTTCATGTACACATACCCAACGGCCAACCCGCCGAAATGCGTGGCTACCGACGTGCCGCTTTGGCCGAAGGCAGACATAATGTTCAGGGCGATCACAATCAATACAAGCGCCCGTGCGGTGAGACGTATCGGGATCGGGAACAGCATCAGTTCGCGGTCGGGATTGACAACCGCGAAGGCGACCAGCACGCCCATGGTCGCGCCGCTCGCGCCGATGACGGTGCCGCTGTTCCATCCCCGAGGAGTCAGCAATGTCGCCAATACCGCCAGTGCGCCGACGATGAGATAGAAGCGCAGAAACTGGCGTGTGCCCAGCACGCGCTCGACCTCGGGCCCGAACACATACAGCCACAGCATGTTGCCGAAGAGATGCAGCAGACCGCCATGCAGAAACATGTAGGTGAGCGGCTGCCATACCTGCCAGTTTCTCGGAAACTCCTGCGAATCGAAGGCGAACCAGCGCAGCACCTCGAGGCCGGGGGCGGCATAGGGTTGCGCGATGCCCGTTGCCATCGGTTCAAACATGTGCACCACAAGTTGCACCGCAAACAGGGCCGTCGTCAACAGCAAGAGCCGCTGAACCGCCCAGGTAATGCGGCCGCCCGGTGGCGCCATACGATACTCATAGTTGTAGGAATAACTGGTCATTCGTACCTTGATCTTAAATCCAGCTTGTTTGCAAACCCCGGCAGGTTTGGCCAGAGCGCCGCAGCTGTCGCTCCTATAGCCTGACATATTGAGGCGGCCGACACAAGCACATGGGCAATTCGGACTATCTCCAGCCGGGTCAGTTGAAAGCCGTGAGATATGGGGGTTAAGGCGTCACCAGCATGTCGTCCAAAGGAAAAGCGGCGACCGGCCCGCGCCTGCTTCCCGGCAGGTAGATATAGCGCACTCTCCCGATGATATCGCTCGCGGGGATCGTGGGGTCCGCTTTCAGTTCTGCCGGAATCTCCGGGTCGCTTCGCACAATGGCCCAGTACGAACTGTCTTCACTGTCGTTGCGGTTGTCTCCCAGCACGAACACATTGTCCTCGGGCACGGTGATGGGTGGAAAGAGTTCGTAGACCATCGGTTCGAGGATGTATGGTTCGGATGCATACTTTCCGTTAAGAAACAGCGCGCCCGCTTGAATGGCCACGACATCCCCGCCTACGCCGACAATGCGTTTGACAAGGTTGCCTCCTTCGATGGTTGGGTCTCTGAGTACCACGACGTCGCCCCGGCGGTACTCTTCCGCATTCAGAGTTACGAGATAATCCCCCCGGCGCAAGGTCGGTTCCATCGAGGCGGAGGGCACGGCGAAAAACCGCATGCCGCGCACAAACCCGAGGTAGCAAATCACCACCGAACTGCAGATGATGATGATGTAAAAGGTGTAGCGGAGTCTCGAAATGCGTCTTTCAGGGCTCATAATTTATCACCGCGCAAGGGCAGGGGTGCTTTACAACTCGGACAGCAGACGGGCTGCGACATCGCTGTCGTCACGAATGCGCAATGCCGCTTCGAGACACTCACGCGCATTTGTGCTGTTGCCGTGTGCGATCCAAACGCGGGCTTCGTTAAGCCACGTGTAAAACTCTTCATCTGCCGTCCGCGCCTCAGTTCGCGCCCACTGCCACGCGCGGGCCGCACTTCGCCAATTGGCCTTCACACCGAAGTTTTCCGCGGCGAAATAGTTGACCGCATAATCCTGGATAAGTTCGTACTCGTTTGTGAGTTCAGCGGCCTTCTTGGACATTTTCATGGCCTCGCGATACACCCTTTGGAGGCTCCACTTGTTGCGTTCGGCCACCTGCGGAAACCGCGTCAGATAAATCTGGCAGAGATTGAAAAGGTAATCCGGATTGTCGGGTTCGAGGTCGAGAGCGCGATCAAAATAATCCAGTCCGCGCAAGACCTCCCCTGTGTGGGAGTAGTGGAGGGCCAGATTGTTCAGGACTTCGCTCAATTTGGGGTCGAGCGCGGCGGCCTTACGCCACAGCATTATCGCTTTGACGTGGTCGCCCTGATAATCATAGATGAGCTCGCCGTAGTAGGTCATCGCGCGCGTGTTGTCGGGGTAGCGGTCCAAGATGAACTTGTAGGCCTCGTCCACCAATGCCAGCCTGTGTTTGGCCTCGTCGAGCTTTTCGATGGCGAGCTCGTGGTCGCCCGCCTTGGCGAGTTCCTCGGCCAGTTCCATATCCCATACGGCTAAGTCACACTGCAACCGATCAAAAGCGCGCACCGCTTCAACGAGTGCTTGTTGATCCGAAACCAAGGTTTCTAGGTGCGCCAGTTCGGGAGAGAGCCCCGCTGCTGCTGCGGCGCACACTCCCGCTGCGAGTGCTGCCAGATTTATGATTGTTGTACGCATTGGTTTCTGTTTGGCTCTGTTGCTGGATCTTGTTTCGCTACACTATACCATGCAGACGGCGTATGCTGGCAACCAGGGGCGCCTTCCCAAATATTCTTCCTCATTGAATGCAACGCGAAACAACGAACAGGTATTTCCCCCTGCACCGCGCGCTCGAGCCCCCAACCCATATGATCCCTGGAACTCTTGTGGTGTGTCCTTTTGATCCGGTGCTTCGGGGGGATGCACAAAACCTCGCCCGCACCTTCTGCCGCCCGCTTGCGGGCTACAGAGGCAATGTTATGCTTGTCAGATACATAACGCATAAGTCTAAAGGGTTGTA
>SLSB01000463.1 GCA_007130675.1 Candidatus Hydrogenedentota bacterium
CACCACCGTGGTTGTGCCCCGCCGCGCAGACGCCACCCCCCGGCCGCTGGACGTGCTCTGGCTCGACGGCCCCATCGAAGGCTGGCGCCACTACCACACCCGAATCATGACCCACCAGACCAGCGGGGAATAGGAACGGGGAGGAAAGGAACAAGCAACTGCGGCACAGGTGAAACAAACCGCCAATATGCACGCGGGAATTGGTTGCTGTCGCTGGCTTGACTCTTCCTCAGGGCTGGCCGGGCATTTCCCTCAACTTGTTCACAAGCCGCTCGACCACCCCGGGCTTGTCCTCGGCCACGCACTCCCGCTCACCGGGATCCGTGTGATGGTCGTAAAGCCGGACATCGCCGTTGCTCTTGATGAGACGGTATTGGTCCGTGCGCACGGTGTGCTGTGAACCACGGTCCCAGCCGCCGTACGCGCGGTCGATGGTTGTGGCCTGGGGATCCTTTAGGATTGGAACAAATGACCTGCCCTCGACGTGGTCGGGCACAGGCAAGCCGCACAACTCGGCCAGCGTAGGGTAAATGTCCACGGTAGAGGTCAGGGCCGCTGCGGATTCGCCGGGGTGCGCCATGTCCGGCGTACGCACAATCAGTGGGACCCGCAGCGAGTATTCATGCAAGGTATGCTTACCCCAATACCCCAGTTCGCCCAGGTGATACCCGTGATCGCTCCAAAGCACGACAATGGTGTTCTTATTCAACCCCAGGTTGTCCACGGCCTCCAGCACCCGGCCGATTTGCGCGTCGACGTAGCTCGTGGCAGCGTAATAGCCGTGGCGCAGCTCACGGACGTAATCGTCGTCTTCCGTGTCCGCGGCTTTGTGGGCATAATTGCCAAAAAACTCGCCCCCCGTGCGGACATAGGGATCCACGTCGCTGATGTCGATGGCATCGCGGTCGTAGAGGTCCCAATATTTCTTGGGCGCGTTAAATGGCAAATGCGGCTTGTAGAACCCGACCGCGAGGAAAAAGGGATCGTCGCTGGCCGAGCGCCGCACCAGATGTTCAATGGCCGCGTCGGCTAGATAGGCGTCGGGATACCCCCTGTCCCCGACTTCGGCCTTCTCGAGGGGAGGGCTTTCACCGCGAACGCGTGTTTTACCAAAGGCGTATGCGAAAAAGGCGCTCCAGGCGTCGTTCCACTGGCCCGAGGGGGTATCCATGACCTCCCAGCCCGGCGCTTCCGGTGGATTCTGTTCGCGGTTCTCCCGCACGTTTTGACCGCCCCGGTATCCGTCGGGAGTGTGGCTTACCTTGCCGATGAGTGTCGTGTGATACCCGTTGTCCCGGAAATGCTGTTGCATGGACAACGGCCCCACGCTCTCCTCATACAACTGAAAAGCGTCGTTCCGGTACGACACCGGATGTTTGGGCGTGGGATGCATGCCCGTGAGCAGCGCGTATCGGGACGGACCGCAGCTCGGGGCCAGCACATAGTGCCGCTCAAATATGCGGCCTTCGCTTGCCAACCGGTCCATGTGCGGCGTGACCATGTGCTTCTTCCCGTAGGCCCCCAGCTCCGGCCGGAGGTCGTCAACGGCGATAAACAGCACGTTGGGGGGCCGCTCGGCCGCGGCCGCATGCGGCAAGGGCGCCGCCACGCGCGGCAACGACGCCGCTGCAAAGGCGCATGCCGCACCCGCGCCCATCTTCTTCAAAAAACCCCGGCGATTCAGTGTCATGCTCGTTCCCTTCTTCAGCGGAAAGCCGCTACCCGCCCACGCCCCAATACACGCGCGGAGATATCCGAATCCTACGTTGAAACTGCACTTGGCCTCCCGGCCCCGGCAATGCCAGTGTAGCCGGAGTTAAACCGCATATTAAAGTGTCGAGCGCCCTTTTCCCGCACTCTCGGCACGAGCGCATGCCTTCATGCGGGCGGTTTCGATGGTTTCGACCCACGCCTCGGGTTCGTGCAGCGCCCACGCGATGCTGTCGGGTCCTTGAGGTGTGTCGAACTCGACCAGCAACAGCGGTCTCAAGCGCGCCTTCTTGAGATGGCTCCGGGCGGTCGTGACGCGCGTCATTGTGTCAAGCGGAATCTCAATCTCTCTCCGGGGGATGGCCAACATGAACCACAATGCCGAATCCGTCAACACGAGAACACCGTTGCCGCGAATCTGAGACAGACCCTCTTGGGACCTGCCGAAGTAGTTGGCCCACAGATCCTTGTGAATGATTTGCTCGTCTGAGAACCGCTCGAACACCCGGCGCTCGAGTCGCGCGCGAACCAGCCTCTGCAACAAGAAAATGACAAGCAAGAGGCTGACTACCCCGGCGGCAATCCACAGCGTGGGTCCAAGATACGTTGACATGACCTTTTCTCCCGTTGGCGCCGTGCCTGCATAGAATACAGCGCGGACGGGAGGATATTCACTGTGAGCGCACGGCGCTTATTCGCTTTCGACCGGCTCCGGTTCCGGTTCCGCCTCTGTTTCCGCAAGCGCCACCTGACCCTGCCGGATGTAGTCCATGGCTTTGAAGAGCAGGCGCGCCGTCTCCTGTGATGCATGGAAACCGCTCGAGTTTTCGGACTCGACCCAGTCGATAAAAAACGATGCGCGCCGTTGTGCCATGCGCGCTTCATTCAGGCGCGTTTCGGGCAGGTTTCCTTCCTGCCCGGCCTTGATGCCATCGATGAGGTCGATCAGCGCGCCCATGCTCACGTCGGTCATCTCGATGGTTTTGGCCTGGATATTCTCCGCGCGTTCCTTCAATTCATTTTCAGGCACTCTGTGGCACGTCTGACACGAATTGTTGATATTGAGCAGCGGACTCCGCACCTGGTGGTCGCTGATCTTCAAGGCCCCGACGCGTTTATAGGGCATGTGGCAGTCGGCGCAACTCACGCCCGAGCGCGCGTGAATACCCTGGCTCCACGTCTCGAACTCGGGATGCTGCACTTTGATCATCGGGGCGCCCGTCTCGGCATGCGTCCAGTCCGCGAAATCAAGTGCATCGAAATAATCGAGCACTTCATCAGCTTTGAGTCCCTGGTGCCACGGGAATGTCAGACGTCTTTCTTCCCCTTTGAAGTAGTACTCGACGTGGCACTGGGCGCACACGAACGAGCGCATCTCCTGGCGGGTGGCCATCGTGTGGACGTCGTAATCGTCGACACCCTCGGCCGCTTTGGCCACTTGTATGCCTTCGATAAACGCCGGCCGAGTGATTCGGAGTTCCATTGTCTCGGGATCGTGGCAATCGATGCACGACACCGGGTGTTCGACGTATTGCCGGGCTTCTTCGTACGGCATCTGGTTCATGATGTCGAAGCCCTTGAAAATGTCGCCGTCGCCAAGTTGCTTGTAGGCCACGTAGGCCGACGAGTGGCAGGCCATGCAGTTCCCGTACTGTTGCACCTGATGGCGTTGCGTGAACGTCTGGTCCTCGAGCATGTAGGCATGCCCGCGCGCCTCGCGGTAGTCAATCGCAAATGGGTAACCCGCCCACATGCGCTTGAGGCGTGGGTCCAGCTCGAGGCGCGATCGCGCCACTTCGGTGCGCGGGTCGGCATCGGTGGGCGTGCGCGGGATGGCCTCGCTGCCGCCGAAGCGGGTCCGCTGCATGTCCACCGTGCGCTGATAGAGGTCATACTGCAGCGGGAAGTTCTTCCCCCAGATGGACGGGTCCACTGTGTCATCGGTAATCTCGACCACACGGAAAAAAGGTTCGCGGGCCTCCTGTCTGCGTTCGAAGATGTTCACCAGTAACGCGGTTACCCCAAACGCCGCGACAGCCACCACCACCACCAATAAACCAGCCAGCCAAACAAAACGCTTGAGACGCGTTCCACCCGGCGTTCTTGCATCGGAAGTCGGTTCGCTCATGACTTGGACTCCTTCCTCGGCATTCAAACACTACTCGAAGTGGCCAACGAAACGGTGGCAGCGGATGCACGACATCGGCTCTCCACCGCCGCCGCCGAAATCAATCTGATGCACGATATCCTGATGACACTCGCGGCAACTCGCCTCGGTAATGCGCTGATTGAACGGATTGGCCTGAATGGGCTCGTGAAAATTGCCGGTCGTGAACGCCAGCGAGTGATTAAATCCGTTGATGGCTTTCGTGACGTATTTCGGTATCAGCCCGGACGCGGTATGGCAATCGTTGCACACCGCCACCGCTTGGTGGCTGCTCTTGGCCCATGCGTCATAATGGTTCTGCATGATGTGGCAATTCGCGCAGACCGCCGGGTCGTCATGCATGTACGAGAAACCCTTGGCATACACGAACGTATACATGCCGACGCCAAGCCCAATGCCCGTGACCGCTCCCAGCGCCACAATCGATATCCCCAGCGCCCGGTGATACATGGTGTTCGTTTCGTCCCTGATTGGTATTGAAACTGCGCCGTATCTTTCCTTTCCAGCATAGCACATGCGCGCGTTCAAAATATAGAGAACGGGGATATCATATATCGAATAATTCACAACAGGACGAGGGGGAACGCCTCCGGCGCATCAAAGATTGTGGCTGCCGGCGCTCCGGGGAGCGGCTTTCTCGTGGATGGCTTGCGCAAACTGCCCAATGGGCGACAAGGCTTATTGACAGCCGCAGGGAAGCAGTGTAGGGTATATAATGTAAATGAATGTTCACTATGTTTGCTGTCTCTTGCGGTTTATAGCAACGCATAAGAACTGAAGGGGGATAGCGTCATGGCGAGGTCCACGAGGCTCAGGTATCAGGTTTTAGTCGTGTGTGTTCTTGTTGCGGCTGTTGTGGTGGCCGGGTGTCCGCCTTCTCCGCGGGTAAAAGAGACGATTGATCTTCCTGGCGGAGAACAGATCGAGATGGTGCGAATACAGAGGGGGACGTTTATGATGGGAGCCCCTGAAGATGAACAAGATTGGGACCGATCACAGGGTCCGCAACATCAGGTGACGGTCCCGCGTTTCTGGATAAGCCAGCATCCGGTGACCAAAGGGCAGTGGACTGCCGTGATGGGTACGACACCGTGGGCGGGGCAAAGTCCGATTACGGTGCTTGACGACCCGGACAGTCCCGCGATCTATGTGTCGTGGGAAGACGCCCGTGCATTTGTCATGGAGCTGAGCGCGCTGACTGGTGACGATTTCCGTTTGCCTACCGAGGCGGAGTGGGAGTACGCCTGTAGAGCGAGGACCACTACGCGCTTCTATTGGGGCGATGATCCAAACTACACCGTGGGCGACGCCTACTGTTGGTGGAAGTACAACACCGTCGATGCCAACGAACCCTACGCCCATGTGGTCGGTCAGAAGCTGCCGAATGACTGGGGCTTGTATGACATGAGCGGGAACGTAAACGAGTGGTGTGAGGATGACTACCACGGCACCTACACGGGAGCGCCGACAGACGGAAGCGCTTGGGTGGACTCGCCCCGAGCGTATTACCGCGTTGTGCGGGGCGGGTGCTACAAATCATTGGGCGCCGTTTGCCGCTCGGCATTCCGCGGTTACAGCCATCCGGACCTCAAAGCCAATAATCACGGTTTCCGCATCGCCAGGTAGGCGCGAGACTTCGCAAACCTCTCAGGCGCCGGGCACGTGGCCCGTCATATCTGTGGAATGGCCTCGGGCTGCGGATACAGCTCCTCGATGCGTTTCAACACGTCTTCAGTCAACTCGAGTTCGAGAGCTTTGAGGTTTTCCTCGAGTTGCGCGACGCGCGAGGCCCCGAGGATAACGCTACTCACGTTTGGATTCCTCAGGCACCACGCGATGGCCAGTTCTGCCGGGCTTACGCCGAAATCCCTGGCGATTTCGACCAGTTCCTGGCCCTTCTTCTTGTTTTCCTCGTTCCAATACATTTGTTTGATGACAAGGTTCTGACGGTCATCCGCGGCACGGGTGCCGTCTGGCGCATCCTCGCCCGGTTTATACTTCCCGGTAAGCATGCCGTGCGCGAGGGGCGAGAAAATCACGTTGCCGATGCCTTCCTGGGCCGTGATCGGAAACAGCAGCGACTCGGGATAGCGGTACAGCAGATTGTAACGCGGTTGGCTGACGGCGATCGGGCGCGCCCCCAGTTGTTTCGCCAATTCGTTGGCGCGCACCATCATCGGCGCGGACCACTCGCTCACGCCCCAGTAGATGACCTTGCCCGCGCGGATGAGGTCCTCCATGGCGAGAATGGTTTCCTCGAGGGGGGTGTCCGGATCGGACCGGTGGCACATGTAGCAGTCCACATAATCCATCCCCAAGCGCTTGAGACTCTTGTCGCACGATTCCTTGATATGTTTCGCTGACAGCCCCCGATCGTTTACATCGTCACTCATCGGCGCCCAGACCTTGGTCAGAATAAACAGGTCGGAACGCTCGATCCCGGCGACCAGCTTGCCGAGAGCGGTTTCGGCTTCGCCCCTGTTGTACGCGTCGGCCGTGTCGAAGTAATTGATGCCGGCATCCAACGCCATTTTGACAAGGCCCTTCGAGGTCTTGGCATCCGACGTGAACCCAACGGTGAGATAGGTGCCCAGACTCAACGCGCTGACCTTCGCGCCCCATTTCCCGAGTTTGCGGTATTCCATGACCCACTCCCTCCTGCTGCTTCACACGCGATTCCCAACGCGTCCCCGAAAAAGCGCACCCGTTCGCGTTTGTGTTTTCATGCATCCTACCACCCGTCCGCCTCGCACTCAAAAAAGCGAATCGAGGCACGACCGGTGGCTATCCCGCAGTGGCTGGCCCCACACTGCCCAAGACGTGTGGCGCCCCGGAGGATGTCCTCCACAACGGCGGACGCTACACGCGGAAACACTGTGGCGCGGGCTTGTAACAGGTTCCTGGGCAGGGGGGCGTCAGACGGTGTAGTTGAGGAGCACATCAGCGGCCTTGCCGCGCGTGCCGTCTTCCCAGACAAATGAGGCGATCTGCGTGATTCGGTTGCCGCCTGCCGCGGGTTTGTTGACATTGGTATAGCCGAGGCAGATTTCCTTGATGCCGGCCTCGGTGAGCGTCATGAGCTCGCCCGGCTCGGTAATGCCGTTGCCGTTATCGCGCCAGAGCAGGAGTTCATGGAACCGGTCATCGAGAGCGTTGATCCGCCCGTCGCCGTTGCTGTCGAGTTTGCGCAGCTCCTCGAAACCGTTGGCCGCGCCGTTCTGGTCGCCGAACAGTTCGGTGCCGTCGTCGATAATGCCGTTTCCGTTGCGGTCGATGGCTAGAAACGCGTCTCCGCCCGTGACGAACGCAGTGTTGACGGGAGTGCCGCTGCCCGTGATGTCGAAATACGCGCCATTGCGGTGGCTGGTGAGATGGATGCCTCTCCCGTCGAGATCGAGCACGATAGGATCGGCCGCCTGCACCTCGCTTTGCTGGAACTGCACGATTTCGGTGTATTCGAACTCGAATTCGAGTTGAATGCTCACGCGCTGGGCCATGAACGCGCCCTGGCGGCCGGATACGGGGAAAGCGTTGCCCGAGGCAGCACCGCCGTCGAGCAAGCCGAGCGCCTGCAGTTCACCGATGAATTTGTCGATGCGTTCTTGCAGGTCGCCGCGCTGCTTCACCATGTCATTCATAAGCGAGAAGATCTCGTTGGCGATATCATCTAGCTGTTTCATCAAATCATTGGCAAGCGTGAGGAACTGGTCAAACGCGGCGCCTTTGCCGTTCTGGAGGGCTTCGGCCGTCCCCGCGAAACCGTTGAGTGCGGCGCCGGTGAAGGTCATCGACATCGAGAACCGCATGGAAACCTGCTGGCTGACTTGGACAAACGACTGCCTGCGCGCGCCCCCGAGACCCTGCGCCACATTCGCCGCGCGCTGCTGGAAGACCGCAAGCTCTTCGACGCGCGATTCCGCGAAAAAGCTGAACGTGAGCTGTTCCATGTCCGCCGAGGTCTGCGCCTGACCGGCGTCTTCGAGGGCCGTGGCGATACGTTCGCGCGCCTGCTGAAACTCGACCGCGAGACTCACGCGCTCCATTCGGGCGTTGTAGGTCAGGGCTTCGAAGGTCTCCCGCGCACCGGGCACGTTTGCTTTGGACCGGGCTGGCAGGCCCTTTCCGGCCGCGGCAAGCTGGGCGGGCAGGGCGGCATTTGCGTTCGGTCCCCCGCCGGGGTTATGAAATGCCGGTCTCCGGGGAAAATTGGAGAATTTGTTGACCTGTGGGAAAAGATGCGGTACGGCGGCTGTGCCCATGACGGATCCCTCCACCTCCGGCCCCGCATGCGCGCAACCGGCATTTCCAGAGTTGTTGCCATATCTGCTTATCGGCAGGCAAACGCAGAATCTTTAGCGAGAGGACGGCCTACAGTGCCGGACTTTTCACAACACGGCGCGCATCTTCCGCAATTCGCGGCGGTTCGCAGGCTTACGGTATACTTATGTCTATGCGCAGAATCCTGCATTACAGGCCGTTTGGCATTCTCAAGCGCTACGTAGTGAGCGAGGTGATGACCCCGTCGCTGCTGGCGTTCGTGCTGATCAGCTTCCTCGCGGTCGGCATCGAATTCCGAGAACGTATCCATCGGCTTCCCATCGAACATATCTCGCTTTTCGACGTGGCCCGGCTCACGGCGTATTTTTTGCCAAGCGTCGTAACCTACATCATTCCAATCACCTACATGATGGGCGTGCTGTTGGCGTTCGGGCGTTTGAACCAAAGCAATGAGATTATCGCCATGAAAGCGGGGGGCATTCCGCTCAAACGCGTGGTGGTACCGGTCATCCTGGGCGGCGCATTCTTCAGCCTGGTCACATTTGTCATACAAGACCGGGTGCAGCCTCGCGCCTTTGCGAGCGCAAGCCATATGATTACGCATGAACTGCCGGAACGTCTGACGCTCGATGTGCTGCCGCCGGGTGTAATGCACGAGATTCAAAGCGATGACGGCGTCTGGCGCGTCTACATTGAAGACAAAGACCCGCACACAAACACCTTGCACAACATCGAACTGCTGATGCCACGCGCCGGCGGCGAAGCCTGGACGTTCTTCGCGCGCGAGGCGCAAGTGGTGACCGACGGCCCGTATCCCGAGGTAATTCTGCGCGATGGGTATTCGCTGTATCCTCGGGACGATAACCGCGAGCTGCTGGTTTCGGTGTTTCCTGAGTTTCGCATTCCCTGGCCACAGAGCGAGCCGGGGCGCTTGTCGAGGCAGCGCCGGACCCTTAATCTCGCCCAGTGTTTCGAGGCCGAGCGCGAGCTGGCCAGGCTTTACGAAGCCGAGGGCACAGACCGG